>NZ_DLLH01000024.1:0-19442 GCF_002476655.1 Treponema sp. UBA7567 | reverse complement strand
GTGCCAGCCCGCCTTTTGGCCCCTTTTTCGCGCGCTGTGCTCCTGCCTTTTGTTGTCTTGCAGCTTTTTATGGGTGGAATTGACAAAGAAGAGTTATTTCTTTATGATGTTTCTATAAACAGAAACAAAAAAATAACTGGAGAAATATACATGTACGAAGAATCTATTGACGGTTTTTTTGGTGATTACGGCGGGAAATATATTCCTGAAATTTTACATTCGGCGATTGACGAACTTGATTCGGCTTTTAATTTTTATATTCACGACAAGGATTTTTTAGAAGAACTGAACATTTTGCGTCGCGATTATATTGGCCGCGAAACTCCGCTTATGTTTGCTGAACGCACTACTGAACTTTTGGGTGGCGGAAAAATTTTCATAAAACTCGAAGGCTTGGCAAATACTGGCGCTCACAAAATTAACAATGCTATTGGTCAGGTTTTGCTTGCAAAAAAAATGGGAAAAAAGCGGATTATTGCAGAAACAGGCGCAGGGCAGCATGGAGTCGCAACAGCCGCAGCCTGTGCAAAACTTGGAATGCAGTGCGTAATTTATCAGGGAGAAGTCGATGTTCGCCGTCAGCAGCCAAATGTGGCTTCAATGGAGCTTTACGGTGCGAAAGTTGTTGCCGTAAAAACAGGCTCTCGCACTTTAAAGGACGCTGTAAATGAAGCTATGCGCGACTGGGCTACTAATTTTGAAACTACACATTACTGTCTTGGTTCTGCCTTGGGACCAGCTCCTTTCCCTGACATGGTTCGCACTTTTCAATCCATAATCGGCGAAGAAGTAAAAAAACAGTGTGCAGAGCGCAATATCCAGATTGATTCTCTTGTTGCCTGTGTCGGCGGCGGTTCTAATGCTTCTGGATTTTTTGCCCCATTCTTTAAGGACGAAAAAATCAAACTTTATGGTGCGGAAGGTGGTGGAAGTGGACCGGAAATTGGAAACAACGCAAGCCGCATGGTTGGAAATTCTGCGCGCGACGGAATTATGCAAGGTTTTAAAAGCCGTTTTTTGATAGATGCCGACGGCCAATCTCAAAAAACAAGTTCGATTTCTGCGGGACTTGACTACCTTGGAATCAGTCCTCAGCTTGCAATGCTTGGAAAAACCGGCCGAATCACTTTTGAAGCAATCCGCGACAATGAAGCTCTCGAAGCCGTTAATTTTTTTGCAAAAAACGAAGGAATCCTTATGGCTCTCGAAAGTTCACACGCGGCGGCTTATGCAATGAAACTTGCGCCTAAAGTTCCAAAAGACAAGGCGATTGTCATAAATATGTCAGGACGAGGCGACAAGGACGTTTTTATTACAAGCCCTGTTTTCCGTCCTGAAGAATGGAAAGAGTTTCTAAAAAGCGAATTAAAGCGTCTTGAAGAAAATAAAGATGTTCACGAAAAATATTAAAATTTGGGCGTTCTGACAGCCGCAAAAAGCGGCTGTCAGCCGGGCTTTTCGGGGTTCCGCGCCTAACCGCGCTTCATTCGCGTTGCGAACGGCTTCGCCGCCCCTACAATCCCTAACGCAGGTTTTGCAGATTCAATCACCAAAATTAAGGAAAAAAATTATGATAAAATTGATGTCGCACTTAGTTGCAAATTATCCAAATCCTGAAATTTCTTTTGCTGCCGCTGAAGCTCTCGTAAAAGGCGGAGCCGACTTTTTGGAAATTCAGCTGCCGTTTTCTGATCCAAGTGCAGACGGTCCTGTAATTCAAAACGCATGTTCAACTGTTCTTGCAAACGGAGCAACAACACAAAACGGCTTGGATTTTATCGCAAAATTGCATAAAAGCTTTCCAAATGTAAAAATTGCAATAATGTCTTATGCTTCCCTGATTTTTACTCCTGGTGTTGATAATTTTTGCCGGAGAGCAAGCGAGGTTGGCGTAAATGCAATGATTATTCCAGACTTGCCGTTTGACTGCGACGAAGGTCTTTCTGTTGCCTGCAAAAAATACGGAATGGAAAATATTCCTGTTGCGGCTCCAAGCATGACGGACGAACGCCTTCAAAAAATGCTGGACTTTGGTTTTAAGACGATTTATGCGGCTTTGCGTGCAGGAATTACTGGAATGGACACAAAAGTCGACTCTCATACAGTTGAATTCTTAAAAAAATTAAAACGTCAAAATAAAAGCGGTTTTGTTCCGGAAATTTACGGTGGATTTGGAATTCACGGAAAAGAGCAGGCACAGGCAATAGCGCCTTATGTCGAAGGAGTCGTAGCAGGCTCAGTTTTTGTCCGCCTTATAGATTCTGCAGCCGGCGACAAAAAAGTTCTGCAGGACACAATTTGCGCAAAAGCAAAGGAAATAAAAGGCCTTTAGTTTATATCAGACCAAGTAAGTAACAAAACTCTGTTCAGAACCTTGTTTTTTGGACAGAGTTTTTTTTATTTACAAATCGTTTTGATTAGTCGATTGAATTTACCGGTTTGTTTTCTTTTAGCCATAAAATGCGCTGGTTGCTGCTCCCGCGGTAATTTAAGGTTATGTCTTTTAATTCCTGTTTAAATGGTCCGTCCACGAGAACATCGATGCAGTCGAGCATGCGGTCTGTTACTTCGCAGTGCTTGCGTCCATCGGAAGGTTTTAAATCTATGTCGTAAATGTAGCCGCTATAGCACCAGATTGTTTTTTTTGGGAATATTGCACGGACTTTTTCCAAAAATGGCGCAAGGACGCGCTGATTTTCTTCTTCAAAAGGCTCACCGCCAAGAACGGTAAGCCCTTGAATATATTCTGGCTTTAGGGCTTCGAGAATTTCTTCTTCTGTTTTTTGAGTAAATTCCTGGCCGTAGTTAAAATTCCACGTCATCTGATTAAAGCAGCCTGGACATTTATTTCTGCAGCCGCTTACAAACAGGCTTACTCTAACTCCAAGCCCGTTTGCAATGTCGATTTTTTTTATTTCGCCGTAGTACATTTTTTACAGATGCAAAACGCGCTCTTTAATTTCTTGCGTGCGTCCCTGATTCCAGTATTGTGTTCCGATGTAGCCACAGGTTCGGCGGGCAACATTCATTTTTGTCTGATCTGTGTTTCCGCAGTTTGGACATTGCCAAACCAATTTTCCGTCAGCATCTGCGACAACCCGAATTTCGCCAGTGTAACCGCATTTTTGGCAGCAGTCGGATTTTGTGTTCAGTTCAGCATACATTATGTTTTCGTAAATATGCTTGAGCAGAGCGATTACAGCAGGAATATTGTTTTCCATATTTGGAACTTCGACATAACTTACAGCGCCGCCTGGAGAAAGCTCCTGGAACTGGCTTTCAAATGTGAGTTTTGCGAATGCATCAACCTGTTCAGTCACATGCACGTGATAAGAATTTGTAATGTAGTTTTTGTCTGTTACGCCTTCAATTTCGCCAAAACGACGTTTTAAGCATTTTGCAAATTTGTAAGTTGTTGACTCGAGAGGAGTCCCGTAGAGCGAGAATGCAATGTTTGTCTGGTCGCGCCATTCGGCACATTTTGTGTTCATGTAGCGCATTATTTTTAAGGCAAAAGGAGTTGCTTCTGGATCTGTATGAGGTTTTCCAGTCATGTATTTTGTACATTCGCAAAGTCCTGCGTATCCGAGAGAAATAGTTGAATATCCGCCGTACAAAAGCTTGTTTATTACTTCGCCTTTTTCAAGACGCGCAAGAGCGCCATTTTGCCACAAAATCGGGGCAACATCGCTCGGAGTATTCAACAGCCTGTTATGACGGGCCATAAGAGCTCTGAAGCACAACTGAAGGCGTTCGTCAAAAATCTTCCAGAAAGCGTCCATATTTCCGCCAGATGAGCATGCTACATCGACAAGGTTGATTGTTACAACGCCCTGATTAAAACGGCCGTAGAATTTTGGTCTGTTTGTTTGAGGATCGTGGTAAACAGTAAGGAACGAACGGCATCCCATGCAAGGATAACAGTTTCCGTCTTTGAGTTCCATCATCTTTTTTTCGGAAATATAATCTGGTACAAGGCGGCGCGCTGTACATTTTGCAGCCAGTTCTGTCAAATAAAAATATTTTCCGCCTTCAGAAATATTGTCAGATTCAAGAACATAAATCAGTTTAGGAAATGCTGGAGTAACCCAGAAACCTGCCTCGTTTTTAACGCCCTGAAAACGCTGCTTTAAAACTTCCTCAATAATGAGCGCAAGGTCGGACTTTGTCTGTTCGTCTTTAACTTCGTTCAAATACATAAAGACCGTAACAAAAGGGCTTTGGCCGTTTGTCGTCATCAGTGTTACAACCTGATACTGAATCATCTGAACACCACGGGTAATTTCGTCCTTAAGGCGCATTTCTACAATTTCCTTAAACTGTTCCGGGTTGTAGTGCAGACCTGTTTTTTCGGCAATTAAGTTCATTTCGCGGATAATCTTTTTGCGGCTTACATCAACAAAAGGAGCGAGATGTGCGAGCGAAATTGACTGGCCTCCGTATTGGCTCGAAGCAACCTGAGCAATAATCTGAGTTGCAATGTTGCAAGCTGTAGAAAAAGAATGAGGCTTGTCGATTCTTGTGCCGGAAATAACAGTTCCGTTTTGGAGCATGTCTTCCAGGTTTACAAGGTCGCAGTTGTGCATGTGCTGGGCAAAATAGTCAGCATCGTGAAAGTGAATAATGCCTTCGTTGTGCGCCTGTACAATGTCTTCGTCGAGCAAAAATCGTTTTGTAATATCTTTAGAAACTTCTCCAGCCATGTAATCGCGCTGAACCGAAACAACAGTCGAGTTTTTATTTGAATTTTCCTGCTTAACTTCTTCGTTCTGGCATTCAAGCAGCGAAAGAATCTGCTTGTCGGTCGTGTTTGCCTTGCGCATAAGTTCGTGCTGGTAACGATAAGTAATATATTTTTTTGCAATATCAAAAGCGCCAGCCTTCATAATTTCTTTTTCGACCATGTCCTGAATAGCTTCGACGTTCATTTCGTGATTTTCAGAAGCGCAGGCATTTTCGATATTTTCTGCGATAGATTTAATTTGATTGTCAGAAAGCTGGTCGCTGAGCGGAACTTCGGCATTTGCCTTCGAAATTGCCGTTATGATTTTTTTTATGTCAAAAATAACTTCCACGCCATTTCTTTTGATAATCTTCATTTTATAGTTTTCCTCCGAAAAATATTTTAAGAATTTTTAGAAAATCACTTGACAAATTGAAAAATATGGTAGTGTCAAAAATGATAAAAAAGCCCCAAAAAACGCTATATTTAGTGTTTTTGGAGCGCTTAAATAATATATATCGGACATAAAAAAACTTCAATCGCAAACCGCTAAATTTGCATAAAAAAGTTTTTTAATCGGGCGGCTTTTTGCTGCGCAAAAAACGGGCTCTCCAGGGCTACGGCTTTTGCCTCCGGTATTTTTGCAGGCAAAAACACACGCTTCGCGTCCCTTCCGATCCCTGCCGCAAGCCCTGAATATATAAAAAAATCTGTCCTTTTACACAGTTTACGCGAATTGGTATAATTTATTTCTATAAATAAATACAAAAAACTGAGGCTTTTAATGATTAAACTTGTGGCTTTTTTAGGAAATTATGGCAGCGAGTACGAAAAAACTCGGCACAATGTTGCCTGGCAGTTTGCTGCGCAGCTTCCTTTTTACAACAGATTGAACTTTCAGAATAAATTTAAAGGCGACTATGCTGTTATAGAAACTTCTGTGCTCGCACATTGGTTTGCAGAAACAGGAATGTATTCTAAAAAAGACGGTTCTGACCCGATTGTGCCGGAAGGCTCTCCAGATAAAATCTACTTTTTAAAACCGCTTACTTATATGAATTTGAGCGGAGAAAGCGTTGGAGAACTTGCCCGGTTTTATAAAATTCTTCCGGAAGAAATTTTAGTTGTTCACGATGAGCTTGAGCTTCCTTTGGGAACTGTCAGCTTAAAATGGAGCGGCGGTCTTGGAGGGCACAACGGCCTTCGTTCAATGAAGTCTGCTTTTGGAACTGCCGATTTCTGGCGGTTGCGTTTTGGACTTACAAAACCTCAAAACCGCGACATTGCCGACTACGTGCTTTCTAATTTTACGGCAGACGAGCAGATAATTCTTGCTCAGGAATTTGCACAGACAAATGAAATGTTTGCAAAATTTTTGCTTTCCACGGACGAAAACCAGCAGCGTATTTTGCAGGGCTGGAGCAAACGAAAACTGATTTAAGGGGGCTTGGGGGAATTTTCCCCCAGGAGAAGGGGTAGCGGAAAACGCGGCAATTTTGCCGTGGTTGCAGCGCAGGGGAAGGCTTTCCCCTCCTGTCTTTTCTGATTTTTTCATTAGACAATAAGCGGGAATTTTTATATATTTTAAGTATGGCTAAATTTATTGATGAAGACGAAAAAAAAGAAAAAAAAGTTTCTGCAGACGCTTTTGCTGAGAAACTTTTAAAAACTCGCCAGATTGTTGTCAGCGGCGAAGTGAACGAAGAACTGGTTGAAAAAATTGTAAAGCAGCTTCTTGTTCTTGAAGCAGATTCTGATAAACCGATTTATCTTTACATTGATTCTCCAGGAGGCTCAATCGACGACGGTTTTGGACTTTACGATATGATTCGCTTTATAAATGCTCCTGTTTATACAATTGGAATGGGACTTATTGCGAGCATGGGTGTAACCTTGTTTTTGTCTGTTCCAAAAGAAAGACGCTTTAGTTTGCCGAACAGCCATTTTTTGATTCATCAGCCTTTGATGGGCGGAAGCCGCGGTGTTGCAACTGATATTGAGATTACTGCTCTGGAAATTTCAAAATCGCGCGAAACTCTTACAAAATTGATTGCAGAAGCGACTGGAAAAGATTTTGAAACTGTAAAAAAAGATACAGAACGAGATCATTGGCTTACTGCTCAGGAAGCGGCGGATTATGGCATTGTCGGAACTATTGTTTCGAGCCGCAAAGAGTTGCCCGAAGCATAAATTTTGTGTTATATTAGGGCAATCAACATAAAAAAGGGTAATCGATGTTTTTTGAATTAACTGATTCTTTGTGCACAGACATTTTGTTCGCCATGGAAAATCAGCAGCAAAATTTTGGTTTGGATGCGAAAAATTCCAGGATTGTTCAGTGTGAGCCAGAATCGGTTGATGAGGAAAATATTTATTCGCTGCCGTTGTGGACTAGTGCCGACGGCTACAGTTTGCTTGAAAATTTTATTGCAAAGTACAAAGGCATAAAGGCTTGCGGCGAACTTAAACAGATTTTACTTGAAGGACGGGGGGTTTTCAGAAATTTTAAAAATACATTAAAAAAGTATCCTGAAGCGGACAGAAGATTTCATTCTTTTAAGAACAAAGAAATGAAAAAAATGGTTTGCGAATGGTACAACGCACTGCGGGAGTCGTGGGGGCTGGAAACTTTAGAGCAAGACTTTTACGAATATGATGATCTGGTTCTTGAAGACTTTGCTTTCCGGACATTTTCTGCGGATATGGACAGCGGAAATGTTGCTTTTTTAGCAAGTGCTTTTTTTGAAGAATTAAAAATTCAATTTTCAGGTGAACTTGGTTCAGCTATTTCTTTACAACTAAAAGATCAGTTTGATTCAATCAACGCTCTGACTAAAAACTGTACTGGCGGTTTTTTTTNNCGTACTTTGTCGGACGAGTTTGCCGGTTGTGTTTTATATTCGGGTTTGTCCAGTAAAAAGGTTGCATTTTTAAACGCCCTTTTTGTAAATCAGAATTACCGTGGGCTTGGAATTGCCAGAGAGCTTTTATCAAGAAGCATTTCCACTTTAACCGAAGACGGAATTCAATTTTTTATAATTAACAATTCATTTGTGCCAAAAATGCTAAAATCAACATTGACCGATTTAGGTTTTGAAGAAAAAGATTTTGCTTTTGTGGCTGAATTGAACTAAAGCCTATTTAATTTAAGGCATTTTTTTTAGGAGTATCAAAATGGCTTTTAACAGACGTGAAACTGAACTTAACATGGATCAGGTAGCTGCTTTTTTGAAAAACGCAGTTTCTAAAGTAGAATCAAATCCGGAATATTACGAAGAACTTAAAAAAGTTTTTAAGAAAAATGTTCCTCTTACAAGACGCTCTTATGTTGCCGCTTTTCTTTTGCAGGCTTCAAAAGGCGCAATCTACCGCTTTAATCCGAACAGGACAGCACGCGAAAATTTCCGTGAACGCCGTGAGGAAAATCGTCGCAACCGCTACGAAGAAAGAAAAGAACGTCAGGAAAATTCTGAGAGCGAGCCAAAAGAACGCAGTCCTCGTGTAGAAATCGCACCAGAAAATGCTGCGACAGTTTTTGTAAGCATTGGACGCAACCGTCATGTATTTGCACGCGATCTTCTTGGTCTTTTTATCAACGAAGCTGGAATTGAACGCGAACGCATCGGAAATATCAAAGTTCTTGCAAATTATTCTTTTGTTGAGCTTTTCAAAGAAGATGCAGACAAGGCAATTTCTGCGCTCAACGATTTTGACTGGCGCGGCCGCAAACTTTCTGTTAGTTATTCTGAAAAGAAAGATGCCGCTGAATTTTCTGAAAAAGAAAGCGAACCTGCAGAAGAATACATTAACAATGAAAGAGTTCCAAATGTAGAAAACAAGTCTGCGCCGATTGTTGACAGTTTTACCGCTTCAAATTCGGATACTGTTGCTCAGCAGGCTGCTTTTGCAAAAGAAATGGAAAAAGCGCCAATTGAAATGACAGACGAAGAAATCATGGCTCTCCGCAAGCCTCGCTCAAGTTCTTCTGCTGATCTGTAAAATTTAAATGGCATTGAGTTTTTGAAAATTTTGATTTTTAAGAGCTCAATGCTTTTTTTTTGCGAATTTGTTTTTTTTGCAGAGGCTTTTTATGGTAAAAATTTTAAGAACGGGTCCGCTCGGTGTAAATTCCATGGTTGTAGATCTTTGTGAAAATAAGGTTTTTATCGTAGATCCCGCCAGCTGCGAATATTGCGGAGATAAAACCGTAATTTCTGATTATTTAAAAGAAAACAAAAAAGAGCCGGTCGCACTTGTTTTAACTCACGGTCATTTTGACCATGTTGCCGGGCTTCCTGTTTTGAAAGAATTTTATCCGAATATTCCTATTTTAATTCACAATGCTGATTCTCAAATGATTGGCAAGGACGCTTCTAAAATTCAAAAAGAAGAACTTGATGCAATCGGGTTTTCTGATTTTTTAAGCGCGGTAAAAAATCTTCCTTCTGCCGACTGTTTTTTGGAAGATAATAAAACACTTTTTGACTGTATGGAACATTTTTCCGGCGGACTTTCGAAAAAAGTAAAAGATTCTCTTAAAAACTGGAAAATTCTTCATACACCAGGACACACGATGGGAAGTGTCTGCCTTTACAACGAATCCGAAAAATTGCTTTTGAGTGGCGATACTGTTTTTTACGGAAGTTATGGACGGACAGACCTTGGCGGAAACGAAGTTTTGATGATGCAGAGCCTTAAAAAGTTAAAGCAGGACGTAGACGGAAAGACTTTGGTTTATCCTGGACACGATTATTGTGGCTTTAAAATGGATGATTTTTTCTTCTAAGTTTTGTTTTGCAGAAAAATTTCAAAATCAAAGCTCAAAAAATTCATATTTTATGTTTTCTTTTGTGACTGTCAAAACTGCGTAGCTTTTTTTTGAATTTTTTCTTGGTAATGAAATACTTCCGGGATTTAAAAGCAGAATATCTTTTGAAAGTTTGGCAAATGGCACGTGTGTATGGCCGAAAAGTCCTGCGTCAAATTTGTTTTTTTCAAGATAATCGAGCAATTCCTGTGTTGAATAATAAACTCCAAAAAAATGTCCATGTGTTACAAAAAATTTTTTGTGTGCAACCGTAAAGCTGGCATCTTCTGGAATTTGTAAAATTTGCGGTTTATCTGTAAAAATTTTGTAATAAGGCGAATCTCCATTTCCGCGGACAAAAATTACATTTTCTGGCAAAATTTTGTGTTCTGGAGGAGAGTTAAAGTCTTCTTCCATAATTGTTATTAAATCTAGCATTCCGTCGCCTGTAAAAACTAGGGCATCGCAGGTATTTTTTTGAGATTCCAGAACAGAGCGCAAATTTTTTGTTTGACCGTGGCTGTCCGAAATAACTAGAATTTTTGCAGTTTCTTTGTTTGCGAGATTTTTTGTTTTTTCTTGAATTAGGGGCATCAGTTAAAAATAAAATGATTTGCGGCTTTTAATCCGGATTCATAATCTGTGTAATTTGAAACCTGTTTTTGTTTCCCGACAATTTTTTGCACAACTTGAATTAAATTTTTATTGATTTCAAGCGGGGCGCGAAGTTTTAGCATTTCATCGATTGCATTTAAAAGCATTGAACTTGTGTCAAAATCTGGAATGTTTGCAGTTTGCTCCATTTCGAGAGAATTTTGCTTTGGAGTATAGTCGAGGACAAAATCTGCCGTCGATTCGGAACCGAGCGTGTCGTCTTGTTGAAAAAATGAAAAAACTGGATATGAACGTTTAAAAACTTTTTCGTTTTTGTTTTCTTCCTGCTGTTTTATAGAAAGGTCTTCGAGTCTTGCAAGTGCGTTGCAAAGTCCTTCTGGAGCGCCAAATGTTATTATTCCTGCAAGATTTTTGTCTTCAAGTTTTGAATAAATTGAACTGATTCTTGGTTTTCCTGCAACTAAAAAATCTTCCGGATAAACCAAAATTGTTATTAAAGCTTCCGTTTCGTCAGTTTTGACACCGTAATTTATGTTCAAAAGCTGCTTTATTTTTTCGACAGTTTGCAAATCGTTGTAGCTGTGTCCTAAAACTACGGCAATTGTTTTGCCGGAAAGATATTCTTTTGTCTGTTCGTCCAAACTGTTTATTTTGACGGCAGTTTTCTGTTCTTCGGTTTGAATTTCTTCTGTAGCCGCTGGCTGTGTTTTTTGTTCTTTTGTGCAACTTGTAAATCCTGCTGCACAAACAGCAAAGAACGCGCTTATAAAAACTACGTTCTTTGAGATTTTTTTAAATTTTATCTGATTCATTTATTCTTTTATCGTAATATTTATAAGGAGATTTGAGCGTTTTGATGAATTTTGATTGGTTGGATCATAACTTTCTAGTTTGCCGATGTTTTCCGACATTTTTTTCAAATTTTCTTTTGGTGAAGTAGAAGAATTTTCTGTATAAGAAGATTTAGTGTGTTTTCTTACGATAACTGCTCCTGATTGACCTCTAGAAATTGATTCAGAATTGTTTTCTTCAATTTCAATGTCATCATCTTCTGTAGCTGCAATTTCCGGTTGCTGTGGCTGAGAAGATTTCCATGCTGTAGTTTCGCCTTCGTAACCGATAATTTCTGTTCCGCCGTAAATGTTTTTTACACTGAATTCAGTTCCGCGGACAGAAGCGGTTGCAACTGGTGAGCGAACTGTAAAACCAATTCTGCGGTCTTCTGTTTTTTTTACGTTTGACCTTAGAGAACCTGTGTCTAAGAAAAGTTTTGTTTCGTCCTTGTCTTTTTTTTCGGCGAGTTGCTCAACTGTTATTCGGCTCATTGGCGAAACTGTTACTGTCGAATTTTTTATTTTAATAATAAGTTCCGACTTAAAACCTGTCTGAATAACATCGCCGCGGCTTACAGAATTTCCTGTTTTAAGCGCAGTCCATATTCCTGCGCGCTGAACTTCTGTTTTTCCTTTTGCAGAAACGACTGTTGCTTCAAATGGGGCAGAAAAAGCACAAACAGAACCAAAAAGTGTTAAACAAATAAATGCAAACGTTTTTACTGTTTTTTTCATTTTGTTTCCTCCATAATTTAGAATGTAAGAATTGCTTTCAACGAAATCGACGTTTTGTTGTTGTCAGAGCTGTCTTTGTCAAAGAATTGTGAAAGTTCTGCGCCTGCAAACAAATCGCTTAAAATCTGCCAGTTTGCAAGTGCTTTGTATTGAAAGCCAGAATATTTGTTTTTATTTTTGTTTGTGTTAAAAACCGCATCTGCATTTGCCGCAACAAGAAGATTTTTTACAGGCTTTATTGAAGCAGAAAGCCCGGCTTTAAGGATTCCGGAAAATTCTGGTTCTTCGAGCGAATTTACAGCAGTTGAACTTGTAATTGCAGAAAAAGCGTTTACCGAAGAATCTTTGTCTTTTTCTTCTCCTGTAGTGTATACAGCGTTGAAAGAAAATTGTGTATCTTTAAAGCCTGGATAAAAATAAATTCTTGCTTTTGAAAGGTTCGCAATTTTGAATTTTTGGTCGTCGTATTTAGAGAATTCGATAGCTGCCGTCAAATCGTAAAAAAGCCCGTTTAAAACAGAAACCGGACCTTCGAGTTTTCCTTCTGCAAAAAGCCTGTTGTAATTTTTCCCTTCAAGCCGGCATGCATTTAAAACTTCGGCAGAAAACGTCTGTTCACCAAAAAAAGACGGCAATTCAACTTTTAAACCTGCAATAAGATATTTAGCGCATAAATCGTAGATTTTGTCTTCGTCGGCGATATAGTCAAAGTCGTTTAGAGTGATAAACTGGGAATTTAAAAGACCTGTGTAAAAACCGTAGGCGCTGGCTTTTATTCCAGGAAGTTGAAATTGAACTTCCGCCCCATCTCCGCTCTGATTATATATAATGGAAGAAATGTCTGAATAATAAAAACGTCCAACGTTGAATATAAAATTTTGCTTATAAAAAACAAACTGCGCGTTGTCAAGATTTATTGCATTTGTTGAATCTTTTTTGTCGGCATCATATTCGTGCTGAAAACGTCCCTGTACAAAAAAATAATTTTTTGTGTCTTGAAAAGGAACCTGTCCCCAAATCGAGGCATAGTTTTTTTGATTGAGTTTTAGGCCATCGTTAGAAAAAGTATCCTCAAATTTTGAATTATTTCCAAGGCTTCCGCCAAAATCGAATGCAGAAAGCGAAATTGCTGCAAAAAAAGCGGATACTGTAAGAATCGATTTTTTCATATTTACTCCCGATACAAAATGTCTTTTTGCAGTTTTTATTCTTGCGAAAGGCAGGCATTAAAAATTGCAATTACATCCCGGCCGTTTACTTTTTGCGATGGATCTGAGTTTTCTGGTAAAATTTCTTTTGCCTGAAGTTCTTTAAAGGCGTAATGCGGATTTGAAAAAAGCGTATAAAAAATTCCGCCTTTTAAATTTGCAAGTTTTGCAAAAATAAAGGAAAGTTCTGAGAGTGTAACAGGTGATGATGAAGAAATTTCTTTTTTTAATGGAAAATTTTCTTTTAGAACATCGAACGATTCTTCGTAAGACGCGTTTTCATCAATTTTTTCCGAATAAACTCCGTAAAGATACGCTACTTGACCGTAAGTTGCAGTTTTTGAGTTGATGAGTTCTGTTAATTTTTCGGAATTTTGAGCAGCTGCAGAAAAAGAAAGCAATGCAGCAATCAGCAGCAACAGACTTTTTTTCATATTTCCTCCGAGATTGAAACTATTTATATGATTTGAAAAGAGAATTGAAATTTAACTATATAAAATCATAACATGTGTTATACTTTTTGTCATAATGAGAGATAAACTTTCTAAAAATTTGTTAAAAAAGTCGATTGATAAAATTGCGGTTTTTCTCGTAATTTTACTTTGTGCTTGTGCTGGATTTTTTGGATTTTTTCAAAAATTTGATTACAGGCTTTACGATTTTATGCTTTCGCTTAGAAAAGAACCTAAAAGCCGGCAAGAAATTCTTTTTGTTGAAATTGACAATAAGTCGCTCGAAGATTTAGGGCCATGGCCGTGGAGCCGCGATATTCTTGCAAATTCTCTTTTAAGAATGAAGGAACTCGGCGCAAAAACAGCAGTTTTCGATATTGAATATCTTTCTCCTTCTCATCTTGGTGTAAATCCTCAAGCCTCTGTCGAAATTGGAAATGCCCTCGATTCTCAAAAAAAAGATGTTTCGGATTTTATAAGCCAGTTTGCTGATGCTGCCGTAAGCGGAATGTACGGAAAAAAGGACTTGATTCAACTTGCATCTGACGCGATTGAAGATTGGGTTAATCCGGAATTTGATTCTCTAAAAGAAAGCATCTTGAATTCGAGTTTTCAAGACAACGATGAGCTTTTTGCAAAGGCGATTCAATTTTTTGGAGATACTTGGCTTACGGTCAATATTTTGGATTTGGATATAAAATATTCTCCTGAATATCTGGAATATGTCCGAAAAAAATGCCTTTATTTTAATGTTCAGGACAAAAAACAACGGATTTTAAAAGGAAATCAGTATTATTTGATTGACCAGGGCGGAGACAACAGACTTGGATTTTGTCCAGCTCTTGAGCAGTTTATGAAAGGCGCAAAGGGCGCAGGTTTTACAAATGTTGTTTTGGACAGCGATGGAACGAGAAGACGCGTTGAGCTTTTGAGCCGTCAAAATGATGGGTATATCGGACAGTTGACTTTTGCTCCAATTCTAAAAAAACTTGATCCGAAAGAACTTATAAGAATGCCGTTTTCTCTAAAATTGATAGATGCAAAGAATCCTGACAACGAAGCTGAGCGGATAAATATTACGATTCCTTTGGATGCTCATGGACGTATGCTGATAAACTGGCTCAACAAAGAATTTATCGATTCTTTCCGCCGGGAAAGCGTTGTAATGCTTTACCAGTTGGACGAAACTGAATCAAAAATAGTTTCGCTTTTGGAAACCTTGAATGGATTCAATTTATGGGACGCACAGGGAAAGCCGCTTTCCTATAAAGAAGAAGTTTCTGGACTTTTAAACGATTACAATTACATAAAGCAGTATAAAACTTTTCTTTTGCAAAAATGCCGCGGTTTTGCGGAAGACGGAAAGGCAATCGATGGCGGAATTTTGCCAGAAGAATACACTGATTATTTTGACGCGCGGCAAACTTTTTTTGAGCGTGTAAGAAATTTTATTGACGGTTTTTATTTTGAAGAGATAAATTCCCGTCTTGACGAAATGAAAAATGAACTTGATGAGCAGAATTATATAGACATAAAAGATGAAATTAAAATTCTTTACGAAAATCTGAAGAATGAAGACGAAATCTATCATGGAACTTTTAACGAAAAGAAAAAAGCCTATGACGGTTCATTTTGTATTGTCGGAAATACTGCAAGTTCTACGACAGATTTAGGAACAACGCCTTTTAACCGCGCTTATCCGAATGTTGGAACTCACGCAAATGTTTACAACACGATTATGAACCAGGATTTTGTCCGGGAAATTCACTGGCTCCTAGGTTTTGCCATAGCTTCTCTTCTTGCATTTTTGTCAGTTGTTTACACCGGCGGAAAAAAAGCCTGGATTCAGAATATGTTTGGAATTTTTACTGTAATAATTTCTGTCGGCTTGCCGTTTGGATTGATGGGCTTTTGGGGACTTTATGTTCCTGTTGTTGCGCCTGTGGTTGTAACAAGTTTTTCTTATCTGCTTGTTGTTGTCCTGCGTTTTGTTACGGCAGAAAAAGACAAAGGCGTGCTCAGAAATGCTTTTTCGACTTACCTTGCCCCTGCTGTTGTTGAAGAAATTGTAAAAGATCCTTCAAAATTAAAACTCGGTGGCGACGAAAAGAGAATGACAGCGTTATTTTCTGACATAAAGTCTTTTTCGGCTTTTTCGGAACTTGTAACGCCTACAAAGCTTGTAAGCATTTTGAATGAATATCTTGGAAGCATGTCGGACAGAATTCTTGCAGAGCAGGGAACAATCGACAAATATATCGGCGATTCAATCGTAAGTTTTTTTGGCGCTCCGATTGATTTAAAGAATCCTGCATGGAATGCTTGTGTTTCTGCAATTAGAATGAAGCAGGAAGAAACTCTTTTTAACAGGCGTGCTTTGGCAGATGGAACAATTCCTAGGGCATTGGAAACAAGAATCGGTATAAACAGCGGAGAAATGGTTGTCGGCAATATGGGAACAAGCGCAAAAATGAATTATACGATTATGGGCGACGCTGTAAACCTTGCAAGCCGTCTTGAAGGCGTAAATAAAGTATATAAATCATGGATTTTGTGCAGCGATGCAACCTGGAAAGAAGCAAATTCCGGCGAAAATTTTGACAAAATCCTTGCAAGAAAACTCGACAGAGTACGCGTTGTCGGCAGGGCGGAGCCTGTTCAGCTTTGGAATATTTTGGGCTTTAAAGAAGAACTTCCTGAAAATGTTCTTGAAGCGGCAGAAATTTTTAAGAATGCAATGGAGCTCTATCTTAAAAGAGACTTTATAAAAGCAGGAAAACTTTTTATAAAGGCAAATAAATTTGTTCCAGAAGATGAAACTCCTTTGGTTTACGCTCAGCGCTGTAAAGAATATCTTGAAAACGGGTTGAGCGTAAACTGGGACGGAATTGTTAATATGACTTCAAAATAGCAGCTTACGCCGGATGCGGAGGGCTTTTGTTGCTGGACAGGCTGGGCTTTTGCGCAGCCCGTCCGGCAATGGAGCGAAGGCGGAACCCGGAGCAGCCGGTTTTTGAGGACATAAGCATTTTTGTGCAAAATTTGCTGCTAAAATGCGGCCTGCCGTCCAAATTTTAAAATTATTCGAGAACTAAATCTACGGTCTGGGCGTCTGTGGCTTTTACTAAATCGGCTGGCGAAATTACAATTTGCTGTCCGCGGACTCCGGCGCTTATGTAGATTTTTTCAAAATTAAGGGCAGTCTGATCGATAAATGTCGGAAACTTTTTTTTCATGCCAAGAGGTGAACAGCCTCCGCGAATGTAGCCTGTTAAAGCGAGAAGCTCGTCGGGTTTGACAGTGGTGATTTCTTTTGAGGCGGATGCGTTGCGGGCTTTTTTCAGGTTGATTTCGTGAAGCGCGCTTTGGCAAAAAACGAAAATTTGCTTGGATTCGTTTCGCATTACGATTGTCTTAAAACAGGCGGCTGGATTTATTCCGAGTTTTGCCGCGATATTTTCGGTGGCTCCTCGGCTGAGCTCGTGTTCGCCGTCGTCTTCGTAGCTTAAGGTTTCGTATTTGATTTTGAGACCGTCAAGGATTCTCATTGCGTTTGTTTTTTTCATGATTTTTTATATTATCTACAATTTTTTTAAATTTATAGTCTTTTTGCGAAAAATTTATTATCTTTAATAGGAAGATTTTTTAATAAGAAGTTTTTTTTGGAGGATATTATGGCTAAGGCAAAAACACCAATCACGCTGCTTTGCGGTTATCTTGGTGCTGGAAAAACGACTCTTTTAAATCAGGTTCTTTCTAATCAGAAAGGTTATAAGGTTGCAGTGATTGTAAACGATATTGGCGAAGTGAATGTTGATGCAAAATTGATTGCCGATGGAGCAAAAATCACCGACACTTCGGACATTGTTCCTCTTACGAACGGCTGTATCTGCTGTACTTTAAAATCTCAGCTTTCGCAGAATATTGAGAATCTCATAAAATCTGGAAAATACGATTATGTTATGATCGAGGCTTCTGGCGTTTGTGAGCCAATGCCGATTGCTCAGGAACTCGAAACTATAAAAAACGGCGTTTTGGACAATGTTGTCGGAGTTGTTGATGCTGCCCGTCTGGTTGATGAATTTGCCGGCGGAAACAAACTTCTCGACAAAAAAGACATGGGCGAAGAAGACATTGAATCGCTTTTGGTTCAGCAGATTGAATTCTGTTCAACTCTCGTAATCAACAAAAAAGACCTTGTTACTGAAGACGAATTTAAAAAAGTCCGCAAGGTTATTGAAACTCTGCATCCTGGCGTAAAAATTATCGAAACTGACCATGGCAAGGTTGATGTTGCAGAAATCCTTTCGACACATTCATTCGACTTTGAAACAGTTTATGCCGCTGCCGGCTGGTGCAAACATCTGGAAGAAGATGAAGTTGAAGAAGACGAGCATGAGCGCGAAGAGCATGAACATGAACACGAAGAAGACCATGATCACGAGCATGAACATGGCCATGAGCATCATCACCACGAGCACAAGCACGATGGAGATTCCGGGGCAGACGAAGACGAATACGGAATCGGAACATTCATTTACTTCCGCCGTAAGCCGTTTGACCGCCAGAAACTTGATGAGTTTGCGGCAAAATGGCCAAGAAATATTATCCGCTGCAAAGGTTTGATGTGGTTTGCAGACGAACCGGAAATGGCCTGGGTTTTTGAAACAAGCGGAAGACAGATTCAGGCAGGCTATTCTGGACAGTGGATTGCCGCTGCTCCTGCAAAAGAACAGAAAAAAATCCTTGCACAGAACCCGGAAATTCAAAAAGAATGGGACGAAACTGTCGGCGACAGAATGATAAAGCTCTGCATTATCGGACAAAAACTTGACAAAAAGGCAATTTCTGCCGAGTTGGACAAGTGCCTTGCCGAATAGCAAATTTTTCTAAAAAACAGCAAAAAAAAATGAATGCCGTCTGAATTTTTTTTGAATTTTGGACGGCATTTTTTTGTTTAAAATCAAATTTTGCACAAAATAAAACTTAACTTAACAACCGGCTGCTTCGGGTTTCGCTTTCGCTGCATTGTTGAAACGGTTGTGCAAAAGCACAACTGTTTCAACAACTAAAGCCCTCCGCATCCGGCGTAAGATTTTGTAAGTTTGTTCTGAATTATCCAAATATTTTTCCAGCTAAAAAATCATAAAAGTTGTTTACAAGAAAAATCAGGAATCTTGCGTCACAAAGATTTCCGCTATGGAAAAAAGGACTGCTTTTCCGCTGATAATCGTCCGGTCTTTTTCTGTTCGGCAGTAGAGAATTCCGCCTCGGCTTGAAGCTTGGTATGCTGTAAGATTTATTTTTTTTAATTTTTCTGTCCAAAGTGGAATAATATGGCAGTGTGCCCTTCCGCAAACAGGGTCTTCTGCAACGTTGCATTTGGGAGCGAACGACCTTGTTATGCAGTCGAATTCTTTTCCTCGTGCAGTTACATGGAAGCAAACGCCTTCAAGTTCCTGAATTATTTTAAAATTTGGTTTTATGTTTCGGACTTCTTCTTCGTTTTTTAGCACGCATACAATATCCGCTCCAATATATGCTTCTTGCGGCTTTGTTCCGATTGCGTTTATTATTTTTTGTGTTATAGGAATCGGCTTCAGCTTAAATGATGGAAAATTTAACGTAAGAAATTCACTGTTTTTTGTTACAGAAAGAAGACCGCTTAAAGTGTCAAATATTATTTCTGTTGTTTCCGGTTCAAAAAATCTTGTAATTATAAATGCTGTTGCAAGAGTTGCATGGCCACAAAGCTCAACTTCTCCTCCAGGGGTGAACCACCGCAACTTATAAAGTCCCTTTTTTTTGTCTTTTACGGCAAATGCAGTTTCTGAAAGATTGTTTTCAACTGCGATTTTTTGCATAAGTTTTTCGTCAATCCAGTTTTCCATTATGCAGACTGCCGCAGGATTCCCTTTAAAAATTTCGTCCGTAAATGCGTCAACGACATATTGTTTCATTTTGTTCCTCCAATAATAAGAAAGTTTGCAACGCAAACTTTTAAGGATAAAAACAGACGCCATTTCCGGCTGTTTTTATCATGCCTCCTTTAAGACAGTATGGCTGAAA
>NZ_DLLH01000023.1:30533-42793 GCF_002476655.1 Treponema sp. UBA7567 | reverse complement strand
ACGAAGTTGAAAGTGTAGATGGCGCTGAGCCGGTAGATGAAATCGAAAGCGCAGCAGATGAAATTGAGCCGGTTGATGAAATCGAAAATGAGGACGACACTGAAATTCAATTTGCTGACGGGGAGAAATTGAATTTTGGCAGTCCAAAACCAAAAATTGTGGATTCTGATGAAGACTTTGAGGTTGCAGAAGATTTTAAAGTTGAAAAAATAGACTTTTCATTTTTGGACGAAGACGAGGATAACAACGAAAAAGAACAAAAAATGCAAATGCCAGAAGATGAAATTGTAGAACAGCAGGAAAAGACTGACTTTTTAGAAACATCAGAAGAGTCTAAAAATTTGCCAGAATTTGAAAAGGTAGATGAACGGGAAGAAGCTGAAGAACTAGAAACTTTAGAAACTCTTTCTAATCAGGAAGCGACACATCCGTTTGTGTTTGCTGGATTTGCACAGGCAAAAAACAATATTACCGACTTAACTTCGATAAGCTCAAAAGCGATTGTTGAAAGTGAAGACGGAACTTTCCACATAGAAGGCGAACCTGAAAAAACAGATTACATTCTCGACAGAAATTTAGAAGAACTTGTCGAATCAGTGATTGGAAAAAAATAATTGTCTTTTTACAGAGTCCCGATTGTAGCCTTAATCCATTTGTTGTAATTCTATGGCGATTTCTTCCATCTCGCGGTCTGTCATGGCAATTGTTTCTGCAACGCGGAATAGTTCTCTGCGCACGCTTTCCGGGACTTTTGTCGAGGTTTTGTAGTGCAGTTCATGTTCAAGACTTGCCCAAAAATCCATCGCAATTGTTCGGAGTTGGATTTCGACTTTTACTTTGTGGGTTGTATCCGAAAGATAAACTGGAACTTCAACAACAAGATGAAGGCTTCTGTAGCCGCTTTCTTTTGGAGCTTTTATGTAATCTTTTTCTTCAATTAAACTTATGTCCGGCTGTTTTAAAAGAATGTCGCGGACTTTGTATATGTCGGAAATATAAGGGCAGATTACTCTAATTCCTGCAATGTCGTTGAGATTTTTCGTCATTGATTCAAAGTTGAACGGCAGATGTTTTTTTTCGAGTTTGCCAGCTATGCTCTGTGGACTTTTGATTCGCGTTTTTACAGTTTCGATTGGATTTCTGCGGCCAGTAACTTTATTTTCTTTATTTAGAATGTCAAGTTTAGTTTCAAGCTGTTTGGTTGCGCTTTCGTAAATCATCATTATCTGCTGAAACTGAATTGCGATTTTGTAAACATCTTCCGGATTTGACAGAGTTTTTTCTATTATTTCGGGAAGCTTTATTTCTTCCTTAGTTATATTTTGCATTATTTTACCTTATTTAACTTTAACTCTAAAATAAAATATAATGATGAAAGTTACTAAAAGGCAAATTTTTTTGCCGAATAAATCTTCTCTCCAGACTTTTCATCTTTATTAAAGCCCCAGAAGTTCTTTTGCTGTTCCAAATGCCGTATTCTGTTCGAGTTTTGCTCCGCATTTTTGAAAAAGAGGGAGAAGACTGTCCGTAATTTTTTTATTTTGGTCGAAAACTTTTTCGTTTTTTGAACCGTAAACTAAAGTCAAAATTAAAAAAACAAGTGGAGTTACGTTCGAAGTTTCTGTTTTTTCTGTCATCTGCGGTTTTGCAATTTCTGGAAAATCTGTCAAAAACATTTCGAGCGTATTCCAGCTGTGAAAACTTATAAGCCTGTAAATGAATGTGTTTGGAATTGAAGTCTGAACTTTTGTTCCGTCTTTTTTTGTAAATGAAAAATCTGCACGTCCATTTGCCTTGTTTGTGGCAGCGCCTTTTTGAATTAACATTTTTGCAGTTTCTGCATCATCGGTTTCGGCGGCGAGGTAAAGCGCGGTGTTTGACATTTTTGCGCCAGAATTGATTTTGAATTCATCTGGATTTTTTGTTGAGGCGATTATAAAGTCAATTATTTTGTTCAACTCGTTCAGTTTTGATTCAATTTCTTCGTCGTGGCAATAATATGCGTAGAACATGATTTTTCCAAGTCCTGATTCTATGTAAGTTTGCTTCATGCTGTGGCTTACAGTCAAAAATGCTTCTTCAAGACGTTCCTTGCTTGCACGGCTTAGGTCAAAACTTGAAAGCAGCTGGTTTGTTCGGAAATCTGCCATTCCTTTTGCATAAGAACTGCTTCCGCCTTTTATTGTTGATTTTGTCTGGATTGCAAAATAGAGAGGAGAGATTCCTTTTATAAGATGGGTGTTCAAATCTTCGTTTTTTGCCGCTATTTTGAACTTTTTAAAGTCAGGATTTTGAATTGCTGACAAAAGTTTGTCTTTCGTATTTGGCTTGTAGTCGGCAATTGCTTTTTCTTCTGCCAGTTTTTCGTTTTTGAACATTTTTGGCGCAAACTGAGTCCAAAACTGCTCTTTTTCGTTGAAATTTTTGAAGAAAGTTTCGTCCAAAGGAGCGACCATTTTTTTTGAAACACCGTATTCCCAGACTTTCAGAGCCTGTTTTTTATTTTCCGTGTACATAAAAAAGGTAAATGCCTGCTGGACAAATCTGCCTGTGTATTCTTCTGCCTGAGAAACTGAATCGAATGCGTTTTTGTAAAATTCTGCGGCAGCGTTAAAGTCGAGTTCTGCTGTTGCGACAAAAGCCTTTAACCAGTTTACAAAAAAATCCGAACGTGCAGGCGCAATTTCTTTTGTCTGTTCATAAAATTTTTGCATGTCCTGATTTTTGTAAATGTATTCTTGCATGACTGAGCGCCAGATATAAACGAGAGTCTGTTCTTTTGCAAGTCTGTATTCAAATGAATTTTCGATTTTTTCCGAATTTGAATTTTTGTTCTGGTTTTCAGTATTTTTTTCAGCTTTTGTCATTTTTTCTACCTGTTTTTGAAACTTCAAAAAAAATGTATTTCTTTAGAGATAAATTTTACTTTTTTTCTGTAACTTCTTTTGCGCGGTTTAATGCGGCTTCAATATTGTCAAAAATATTTTCACGGCCGATTTTGTCTGCCATGCCGGTTTTTTCGCAGAGCATGTAAGGCTGTGTGTGAATTCCTGAGAGGATTATCTGAATTCCCTTTCTGTCGCAGGCAGCTTTTGCCTGTGTAAGAGCACGAATTCCTCCGGCGTCGAGATAGAGCGTATTTCTCATTCTAAAAATAATCGCTTTGACGTCTGCCCCGGCTCTTTCCATTGCAAATTCAAATTTTCGTACTGTTCCGAAAAACAAAGGTCCGTCAATTTCGTAAACCATTACGCTTTTTGGAAGCTCAATATGTTCCTCGCTTCCGTTTCCTTTTATTCCAACGACAACAGTGCGGCTTCCTGACTGCACTTCTGACAAATCAATCATCTTTTTGATAAAGAAGAATGCCGCAAACATAAGTCCAACACCGATTGCATAAGTAAGGTCGACAAAAACTGTAAGAAGGAAAGTTACTGCAAGGACTGTAATGTCTGATTTTTGACCTTTTATGAGCGAACGAATCGCCGGAATTCCTGCCATATTCCACGCTACTTGCATTAAAACTGCCGCAAGTGCCGCCATAGGAATATATTCAACATATTGTCCAAAGCAAACCATAATCAAAAGAAGAACGACCGCATGAACTATTCCTGCGACTGGAGTTCGTCCGCCGTTGTTGATGTTTGTTGCTGTCCGGGCAATTGCTCCTGTAGCTGGAAGACCGCCAAAAAGAGGACTTAAAATATTTGCTATTCCCTGGCCGATAAGTTCGTTGTTTGAGTCGTGCTTTGAGCCAATCATTCCGTCTGCAACAACTGCAGAAAGAAGAGACTCAATCGCTGCCAGCACTGCGATCGAAATTGCCGTAGGAAAAACGGTTTTTATTGTTAGTAAGTCGAGGGCTGGAAGTTTTGGAGATGGAAGTCCTGAAGGAATTTTATATCTGTCGCCGATTAAAACTGTCTGTAAACCGAATTTTTTGTTCAGAAAAATGTGAATTACAGTTGCTAGAATAATTACGATTAAACTTCCAGGAACTTTTTTTGTAACTTTCGGCCACAAGAATATTGCTGCAAGACTTAAGACAGCCATAATAAATGAATACCAATTTATTGTGCTGATCGAAGAAGCGTAAACAAGAATTTTTCCAGAAAAGGTTCCAGGCATTTTTGTGTATTCGTTTCCCAAAACTGTCATTGGAAATTCCGGAGAAAGTCCAAGAAAGTCGCCTATTTGACCTGTTGCGATTGTGACTGCAATTCCTGCTGTGAAACCGACAACAATCGTATATGGAATAAATTTTACAAGCCCGCCGAGTTTTAATGCTCCGAGAAGAATAAGAAGAATTCCTGCCAAAACTGTCGCAGTTGCGAGTCCTGAAAATCCAAGCTGCGGATTGTTTACAATTGCATAGATGATTACGGTGAATGCGCCTGTCGGACCTCCAATTTGAACTTTTGTTCCGCCAAACGCTGCAATACAAAAACCTGCAATGATTGCCGTATAAAGTCCAGTTTCCGGACTGCATCCTGAAGCAATTGCAAAAGCGATTGAAAGAGGGAGCGCTACGATTCCAACGATGATTCCTGCAATAAAATCCTGCGAGAATTTTTTGAGAGAATAGCCTTTTAGAGAGTAAATCAGCTCTGGTTTGTACATTTTTTTCTCCGTGAATAAAAGTCAATGGCTTGAGGGGCATCTCCAAAAATAAAAAGCTGGCGGTTCCCTTGGTTTGATTGAGATTTATTGAATGAATTTGTTTGTGAAAAATATAGAACATTATTGCGTTTTTTGCGTTTATTTTCAATTCATTGCAATTTTTTACAATTTTTTGCGGTTTTGAAAAATTGCAATTTTCAAATCTTCCCAGTACAATTTTCTCGTTATGAAAAGTTGCGCAGAATTTTTTTTATTTTCGATTTTCTGTTTTTCTTCGCTTTTTTCCGGCTGCAAAAAATATCCTGAAATGACGCTTGAAGAAATAGATGCCTTTCGCTCAAGTGCTTCCGACGGAATTCTCTCAAAAACAATTAATAAGCCTTTTAAAGATGAAGGATGGGAAATTGGAAAGAATGGCGGAGTTTGGAATGGAACAATTTCCGCCGACCCAAAAAGTTTTAATCTTTTGATCGCAGAACGCGATGCCGCAACTTCCGGAATTTTAAGTTATCTTACGGACAGCCTTGTCGATTACAATTATGTAAAACGTGAATGGCAGGCCAGGCTTGCGGATTTTGAAATTTCTACTGACGAAAAGAATGGAACTCTCGATGTAATTTACACTTTGCGTGATGACATTTACTGGAGTTTCTACGGCGATTCGCAGCAAAAAGTAAAAATTACCAGCGATGATGTTGTTTTTTGGTACGATGAAATTTACGGTGATGAAGAATGCGCTTCGTCGGCGTACAATTCGCGTTTTATGGCTATGCCAGACGGAAGCGAAAAAGAAATTACAATTGAAAAAATTGATTCACGAAAATTTGTTTTTCATTTTCCGAGAATTGTGGCGGAGCCAATTTTGGCAACAAATATGAGTTTTGGTCCCGCATTTATTTACAAAAAGGCAAAGGACAGCGGCGGAGTTTCTGCTCTAAGGCAGATTTTTAGCGTGGCGGAAGATCCGAAAAAAATTCCTTCATGCGGAAAGTATTTTTTAACACAATACACTCCTGGACAGAGAATTGTCTATGAAAAAAATCCTGATTATTGGGAAAAAGATGCCGAAGGCAAGCCGATTGTTTATCCAGACAAAAAAATCTGTCAGATTGTGGCGGACAACAATACTTCTTATCTTTTGTTTAAGCAGGGAAAAATTGAAGAATACGCGCCAACTCCTGAGCAGCTTGAAAATCTTGTAAATGGAGCGGACAATTTTGGCGAAAACGGATATTCTGTTTTTTCGAGCGCAGGAAATCTTGACGCTGCATTTTGGACTTTTAACCAGAACCCCCAGAATTCTGACAAAAAATACTATGAATGGTTTACAAAAAAAGAATTCCGGCAGGCAATGAGCTGTCTTTTAAATCGTGAACGGATTATAAGTCAAACTTACCGAGGGCTTGCCGAGCCCAAATATTCATTCTTTCCAGCGGCAAATAAATTTTATAACGAAGAAATTTTTCTTCAATATAGATTTAGTCACGCTCATGCGCAAAAACTTTTGGAAACTTCCGGCTTTAAAAAGAAAGACGACGGTTTTTTGTATGACCAGAACGGAAATAAAGTTGAATTTGATTTGACGATTGTTTCTTCAAGCAACACTTTGTCGGATATTGCGCAAATAATTGTAGATGAGTGCAAAAAGGAAGGTATTGAGGTGAATGTGCGTCAGACGGATTTTCAGCGTCTTGTCGAGCAACTTACGTCAACTTACGACTGGCAGAGCCTGATTATTGGTTTGAGCGGCGGAACAATCTTTCCGACTCAAGGCTCGAATGTCTGGCTTAGCGGCGGAAACCTTCATATGTGGTATCCGCTTCAAAAAACTCCTGCAACTGACTGGGAAAAACGAATTGACTGGCTTTATAACGAAGCGTCTTGTATTGTTGATGAAAAAAAAGCAAAGCCGTATTGGGACGAATACCAGAAAATTATTCTTGAGCAGTGTCCTGTAATTTATCTTGTGCGCGGACGTTCGTTTTATGCGCTGAATAACCGCTGGGATTTGAGAAATGTTTATTTTGACAATGTTGGCGGTGCAGAAACCACTCATATTTTTTTGAGATGATTGGCAGAACTGATTGTCAAAATAATGACGAAACGGATTTTTACAGATATACTGATTTTGTTTTTATTTTTTTTTGCATTTTAAGGGGATTCACCTATGTTTAAAATTTTGATTACGATTATAAAAATTTTTGCCTGGATGTTTAAGAGGGAAAAACTTCGGCATCAGTGTTTAAAACTCGAAAAGCAGGGAAAAATCGCAGAAATGGATGCGATTCTGGCGGATATTGTGCCGCAGTGGGCGCGTTTTGTTTGCGAAGTTACAGGAACCAAGGTTGTCGTAAATGGACTTGAAAAACTTCCTAAAGATTCTGCTGTGGTTTTTGTTGCGAATCATCAGGGATATATGGATATTCCTTCGATTTATGGCTATGTTCCAAAATTTATTTCGTTTGTTTCAAAAAAAGAAATTGGTTCAATTCCGCTGATAAAAGACTGGATGCGCTTTTTGCACTGTACTTTGATGGACAGAAAAAGTCCACGCGCTTCGGTCAAGGCTATTCGCGATGCTGCGGAAAATGTAAAAAAAGGATATTCGCAGGTGATTTTTCCGGAAGGAACTCGTTCAAAAGGCGGTCTGCATCATGAATTTAAGGCAGGAAGTTTTAAACTTGCCTTTTTGTCGCAGTCGCCGATTGTGCCTTTGACAATTGAAGGCTCATATAAGGTTTTTGAAGAAAAAAAAACGATAAGCCGCGGAAATACGATTTATATAACAGTGCATGATCCGATTCCGACTGCGGATCTCTCGCGCGAACAGCAGGCTGAGCTTCCAGAAAAAATCGAAAAGATTATTTGCGAGCAGCTTAAGCCTGCAGAAAAACTTTATATCGAATCTCATTCTAAATAGAGTGAGTTTTTGCGGGAGATTTTTGTGAAAAAATTAAAAGTTTTTTTTGAAGCTGCATATTCCTTAAAAGCAAAATTTCCGCTTGGTTCTTTTATTTTAACACGTCTGGTTACAATGCTCGTAATTCTTTTTTTGCTTGGCTGGGCGCTCTTTGCGTTAATGGCGCTTGCTCCAGGAGATATTGTCGATCAGATGATGCAACAGCAGATTATGAGCCAGAGTTCCGGAACTGGCGGAGCAAGCACTGCAAATAACAAAGTTTTTAATGAAGAGCAGATGGCGATTTTGCGCTCGGAAATGGGGCTGGATCAGCCGTTTACAATTCAATATTTTAAGTGGCTAAAACGCGTTATTGTAAATCATGACCTTGGAGTAAGCCTCATAAGCCGTGCTCCGGTGAGTTTTTTGATAAAAAGCAGAATTGTAAATTCGATTACGTTGAATTTGGTTTCGCTTGTCTTTATTACGATTTTTTCGTTTTTGCTAGGAGTTTATTTTTCGAGCAAGGCAGGAACTAAAACAGACGTTGCGGCGACTTTTTTTGCGTTGTTTTTTCACGCTTTTCCTGGAATCCTTCTTTTGATTTTGTTTCAGCTTTTTGCATCGGCAACTTCGCTCTTTCCTGTAACTGCCTATCCAGACTTTCCTTTTTCTGACGCTCCTGGAAAATTTGTTTTCAGCTATGTTCATCATATTTTTTTGCCGCTTCTGGCTTCGTTTCTAGGCGGAGTTGGCGGAACTATGCGTACAATCCGCTCGACAATGCTCGATCAAATGGGGCTTCCTTACATTATGGCAATCCGTGCCCGTGGAATTTCTGAGAGACGTGTTTATCTTTCACATGCTTTTAGAAATACTCTCAATCCTTACATAACCGGAAGCGCAAATCTTCTTGCCGGACTTTTTTCCGGTTCTCTCGTTCTCGAAATTATTTTTTCTTATCCTGGAATCGGCCGTCTTATGTATGAGGCTGTCATGCAGCAGGACGTAAATTTGGTCTTGGCAAACAGCATGTTTATTTCGGCTCTTGTTTTGGTCGGAATGGTAATAAGCGATATTTTGCTTGCTGTCGTTGATCCTAGAATCCGTTATGGAAAAGAATGATGAAAAAATTTTTTGATTACATAAAAATCCGCCCTCTTGCCCTTGTTTCTGTGATTTTTATTTTGATTTTGTATCTTTTTATGATTTTTGCGGAATTTATTGCTCCTTATTCACCTTCAAAAAGTTTTGAAGAAGGAACTTTTCATCCTGCAAATGTTGAATTTTCAAAAAAAGGTCTTGTCGCACGCGAATTCCGCGTTTTAAATCCATCTTCGTGGCAGTACGCAAAGGTAAAGGGAATAAATTACAAAATTCACTTTTTTGTAAAAGGCGAAAAATATCGTCTTTTGGGAATTTTTCCGACAGAACGCCACCTTTTTGGAACTCAGGCTGATGAATTGACCGGCGAAACTTATCCTGTTTTTTTGCTTGGAGCAGACAATCTTGGACGCGACATGTTCAGCCGGATTGTTTATGGAAGCCGGATTTCGCTAACAATCGGGTTTGTTGCGAGCGCAATAAGCCTTTTTCTGGCGATTGTATTTGGCGGTTTTGCAGGATTTTTTGGAGGAATTGTCGACTGGACGGTGATGCGCTTTTCGGAATTTTTTATGCTTATTCCGAGCCTTTATTTGATTTTGTTTTTGCGCTCGCTTTTAAACGAAAGCATGGATTCTGGCCAGAGTTATATGATAATCACTTTGATTTTGAGTCTTGTCGGCTGGCCAGGCAGCGCGCGTACTCTTCGCGGAATGGTTCATTCGATAAAACGTGAAGAATTTGTTCAGAACGCTCAGCTTGAAAAAATCCCTTCGCTAATAATTATTTTTAAGTACATAATTCCTCAAATTTCTAGCCTTTTGATTGTAAGCACAACTCTTTCAATTCCAGGTTTTATTATGAGCGAAACAACTCTTTCTTATCTTGGTCTTGGAATTGCAGATCCTGCTGTAAGCTGGGGCTCGATGATAAACCGCGAAGTTTCAACCTTGTCGAATCTTAAAAATTTTCCGTGGCTTTTGATTCCTGTTTTTTTACTCTTGGGCGTAACTCTCGCATTCAATTTTTTTGGAGATGCGCTACGAGATTATTTTGATCCGTACAGCGTTGTTTTCAAAAGAAGAAAAATTCGTTCAGAAAAATCGAAAGAAAACGGACAAAAAAATGAATTTTTTAAGGGCGATGAAAAAAATCTGCTCAGCGTGAGGAATCTTCGGGTTGAATTTTTAATTCAGCGTGGAAAGCAAAAAGTGAATGTTCAGTCTGTGCGCGGAGTTTCGTTTGACGTAAAAAAAGGCGAAATTTTGGGAATTGTAGGCGAATCTGGTTCTGGAAAATCGGTTTCTACAACTGCAATTACGGGGCTTTTGCCTTTAAATGCCAGGGTTTTTGGACATATTTATTTTAATTGCAGAAATGATGAAGAGCTTTGCCGCAAAATTTTTGAAAAAACTCCCAAAAAAACAGACGGTTTTTCGGACGGATTTATCGATCTTTCAACTTTGAAAAATTCCCAGATGCGGTTTATCCGCGGACAAAAAATCGGAATGATTTTTCAGGAAAGCTCGCGGGCCTTTGATCCTCTGCAAAATATCGGCTCGGTCTTTTTTGAAACTCTAAAAAATCTTGAACCAAAAATTACGAAAGAAGAATCTGATGAAAAAGCCTGCTCGCTTCTTGAAGAAACTGGAATTACAGATGCAAAAAATCGCTTGAAAAATTTTCCGCATCAATTTTCCGGCGGACAGCTTCAACGTATTGGAATTGCCCTTGCTCTTGCTCAAAACTGCGAACTTTTGATTGCGGACGAACCAACGACAGCTCTTGATGTTACGATTCAGGCTCAAATTGAAGAACTTTTGCGCACATTGAATAAAACGCGCGGACTTTCAATTATTTTTATAAGCCACAATATTGAACTTGTTGCCCGGCTAAGCCACAGAATGATTGTAATGTACGGCGGAAAAATCATGGAAATGGGAAAAAGCCGGACAATTTTTAATTCGCCAAAGCATCCTTATACAAAAGCGCTGCTTGCTTCGACTCCGCATTTTGGAATGCATTATTCTGAGAAAAAACTTTCTTCAATTCCGGGACGTGTGTCTGATCCTGCAAAACCTGAGCCCGGCTGTCCGTTTGCTCCTCGATGTCCGTTTGCAAAAGAGCAGTGTAAAATTCCAGAAAACGAGTGTTATGTTGTTTCGGAGGATGGAGAAAAGCCAGAATGAATGAAAAAATTTCAGAAAAAAAAGACAATATTCTCGAAGTAAAAAATCTGACAAAAAAATTTTCGCTTGAATCTGGCTTTTTTGCCAGAAAAGACAGGTTTGTTTATGCGCTTAACAATGTGAGTTTTGAAATTGAGCGCGGAAAAACTTACGGTCTTGTCGGCGAGTCCGGCTGCGGAAAATCTACGGTTGCAAGACTTTTGGTCGGAATGTACAAGGCGGACAGCGGAAAAATAATCTTTAAAAGTTCAGAAAATAAAAAAAGCGAAAATGAGCAGGGTTCTTCACTGATAAAATATATTTTTCAGGATCCCGCGCGTTCTTTAAATCCGAGAATGACAGTTTTTTCGATTTTGACAGACGGCTTAAAGTACGAAAAAAAAGGAATAAAAAAAGAAGAACTGAAAAAACTGGCGGAAGAAATTTTAGAGGAGGTCGGTCTTGATAAATCTGACCTTGAGCGCAGACCTTCGGAATTTTCTGGTGGACAGAGGCAGAGAATTTCTATTGCGCGCGGACTTTTGATGCAGCCGCAGCTTTTAATTTGCGACGAAGTTGTTTCTGCTCTTGATGTTTCGATTCAGGGACAGATTTTAAATCTTTTGCAGGAAATCCGCTCAAAAAGAAATTTAAGCTGTCTTTTTATTGCCCATGACTTGCGCGTAAGCTGTTATTTTTGCGACAAAATCGGCGTAATGTACCGCGGAGTTTTGGTTGAAGAAGGAAATGCCGAAGATTTTTACAAAACGGCTTTGCATCCGTATTCAAAACTTTTATTTGCCGGAGCGGAAGGCGGAAAAAGTTCGTTTAAGAATGAATGTGAGGTAAAAAGTTCTTTGGAAGCTTTGAAATGCTGTCCTTTTGCTCACCGCTGCCCGAAAAAAACAGAAAAATGCCAGAAATCTTTGCCGGAATGGACGGTTTTGGAAGACGGACACAAGGTCCGGTGTTTTTGTCTGTAAAAAAATTCTGCTTTAAGGAAAATCTTAGCCCGGATCGGAACGGCGTAAGTTTTTGCGGTGATTGAGCTTTGCGAAATTGCCGCAAAAATGCAGCGGAAGCGGAACCGTGCAGAGCCGGCTTGACCGAAAATGCGCTCCAAAATTTTGATAATTTGACCTTTTGCCGTTTTTGTAAGATAATTGTTTCTATGGAACAGAACGAAATTTCAGAAAACGAACGCAATGCTCTGCTTGATGACGGTTTGCGCGAAATGTGTAATTTAATTGCAAAAAACAATGATCCACAGACGATTTATGATTTTTTCGGCTGCCTTTTTACTCCTGCAGAAATGAGGGATTTTGCGACCCGCTGGCTTTTGGTTAAGGAAATCGACAAAGGCACTACACAACGCGAAATTGCCAGAAAATTTGGAATGTCGCTGTGCAAAATTACGCGCGGTTCCCGGGAATTAAAAAAACAGAATTCGGCTTTTAGGCGGTTTCTGG
>NZ_DLLH01000023.1:0-30517 GCF_002476655.1 Treponema sp. UBA7567 | reverse complement strand
ATTTAGTATTCAGGTTTTCTTAACTTCAAATTTTTTCTTCCGATAATTTAACAAAGAAATTTTACTTGAAAATTACGGGAGACAGCATGAAAAATTTAAAGATATTTAGTTTTTTTGCCTTGTTTTTTTGCCTTGCTTTTTTATCATGCAATTCGACGGCAGTTGAAAAAGATGAGTCTGTTCAAAAATTGCTGAAAGAAGGGCGTTACGAAGAAGCAAAAGGGCTTTTTATTACAAAAACCGACATCAACGCTCAGGATAAAAACGGCGACACTGCGCTTCATGTCTGCGCGCGAATTAACGAAGCTGATTTGATTGCTTTTTTTGCCTTTAAAAATGCCGGCACGGAAATTGAAAATGCAGACGGCGATACTCCGCTTTTGGTTGCGGTAAAAAATGACAATATTGAATCTGCAAAAATTTTGATTCAGATGGGAGCGAATATTTTTGCAAAGGATGCCTCTGAAAATTCCGCACTCCAGCTTGCGCTTGCAAAAAATGAACTTTGGTATGAAGTAATGATTACCGAAAAAACCGGGCAGATTCGCGCTATAAACGGAGATTCGATTGTCCATTATTTTGTTCGGACGGACGACGAAAAAGCGATTGATTTTTGCATAAAAAAGCAGCTTCCGCTTTCTGTAAAAAACAATGAAGGCGACACTCCTCTTTCTCTGTGCTATAAGCGTGCAGACGAAACTGTTCCTGTCAGAATTGCGGCTGCGCTTTTGCAGGCTGGATGCGAGTGTGAGCGAGGAGACTTTGCTTATTTTGAAGATTCTGTGCGCACTCACAACACGATGCTGCGTTTTGCCGACGGGCAGACTCCTCTTCATTTTGCGACGATTCTTGGCCATACGGGAATTGTAAATTACTTTCTTAACGAAAAAACTCCTGTCCGGATTTCGGATATTTTGCAGGCCCAGGATATTGCAGGTTCAACTCCATTGCACGAAGCTGTTCGTTATGGACGCGTAGAAATTGCAAAGATTTTGCTTGATGCAGGTGCGAAGGTTGATGCTCTCGATGCTGTTGGAAAATCGCCTTTCTTGCTTATAATTCCTGCGGAAAAACAACTTGAAATGTACAACGTGCTTTTGTCTGCGAACGCCGATGTTACTCAGAAAGATATGTATGGCGATACTGTTCTTCATGTCTGCACAATGGCTGCTGTAAAGACAGATGTGCTTTCTGTTCTGATAAACCACGGAGCGCCTGTAAACGAAAGAAACAAAAAAGGTGTAACTCCGCTAAGCCTTGCAATCGAAAAAAACAATACTGAACACGTGATTTTTTATGCCCGCGCAGGCGCCGACATAAACGCAGAAGATATGGAAGGAAACACGCCTCTTACACGTGCGCTAGAAAGTCCTTCGATTGATATGCTCAAAACTTTGATTACTCCTCAGAATGTGCTTTCTAAAGACAGTGCCGGAAATACTCCTCTGCACATTGCTCTTATAAAAGACAGCCCGTTCGACTACATAAAATTTCTCGTAGAAACTGGAGCAGATGTAAACGCGCGTAACAAAGATGGAGACTCTGTTCTTTTCCTTGCTGTCCGCAAAAACAAAAAAGACGTGGGCGATCTTTTGCTTTCAAAAAATGCCGATATTTTTGCTTCAAACACAGAAAACAATTCTCCGCTTCGCATTGCCCTGGCACAGGGTGGAGAAGTGCAGGACTGGCTTATTACCAGCCAGACATTGAACGCTTCTGACGGTTCTGGCAATACTCCTCTTCATTACGCATGCGAATGGAAACTTGATGAAGCGGTTTCTGCCCTTATTCAAAAAGGCGCAAATGTGAATGCTGTAAATGCAAATGGAGAATCTGCTCTCTTTGCGGCTGTAAAGGCTGATTCCCCTTCGACAATAAATATTCTTGTTGAAAACGGAATTATTACGGACACTCGTTCAAACCTTACACGCGATCATCTTGGAAACACTCCGTTGCACTATGCAGTAAAATGGAACAGTCTTCAGGCTGCGCAGTCAGTAATTTCTCTTGGATTCGATGTAAACTCTCAAAACCTTTCTGGAAAAACTGCCTTGAGCGATTGCTGCCGTTCGGACAAAAGGCAGATGGCTGTTCTTCTTATACAAAATGGAGCAAACGTAAATTCTACCGACGTGACAGGACGTTCTGTTCTTGTAGACGCAATCCAGAGCGGAAACGAGGAAATGGTAAATTTATTGCTCGAAAAAGGAGCAAATCCACTGATTCAGGAAATGAACGGACGCAATTCGTTCCATGAAGCGGCCTTGGGTGGAAATATAAAAATCATAGAATTGATTCGTTCTGCTGGCGGAAATCCCCTCAGCCGCGACACTTACGGCGACAGTCCATTCAGCCTTGTCTTGAATTATGATGAAAACGTTCTGAGAGCTGTGCTCGGCACAAATCTCAACATTGTCGATTCTGACGGAAATACTCCGATTCACATTGCCGTAGAAAAGAAAGTTTCTGCACAAAAACTCGATATGCTTATAAAAATGGGCTATCCTGTAAGCCAGCGCAACGGAAAAGGCGTAACTCCGCTCAATATGGCGATTACAACTAGTCAAAAGAGCCTTGCCCTTACTTTGATTGAACGCGGAGCAGACCCGTTTGCAGCGACAATAACTGGCGACAACGCCCTTACAAACGCATTTAAAAACGGAAATGTCGAAATTCTTGATGCAATCTGTAAGTACAATGCGCGCAAAACTGACACTGCTGGAGATTCAATCCTGCATTATGCGGCTAGACTTGCAAACGATGTCCAGGTTCGGCATCTTCTTGAACTTGGACTTGACCGCACCGCAAAAAATCTCAGCGGCGAAACTCCTTCAAAAATGGCAGCCCGCTGGAATAGACCTGCAATTGCAGAATTGCTAAAATAAAGAATCTTAAAGCAAAAATCCAGAAGTTCATTTTGGGCTTTTGGAGATGCTTTAAAATCTGATTTTCGAGGTTTTTTGTTTTATGACACAGACAAAATCGCTCCGCTTGACAGTCGCGGAAAAATCACAGTTTTTAAGCCGTTGCTACGGCTGGATGGCATTTGCGCTTTTTTTGAGCGCAGTTGTCGCATATTTTACAGCTGCAAACATTTTTACCCAGACATTGGACGGACACATGCAGCTTTCATATCTTGGCAAAATGCTTTTTGCGGGACGCGGAATGGGATTTATGCTTTTGTGCTTTCTCGAAATCGCAGTCGTAATTTTTTTAACAGCAAAAATCCGCACAATGAGCGTTTTTACGGCAAGATTTTCCTTTATACTTTATTCTGTCATAAATGGAATTTCGCTTTCCAGCATTTTTGCAGTTTACCAGATTGCTTCGATTGCAAACGCATTTCTCGCTACTTCAGCTACTTTTGTCGTAATGTGCATTTACGGTTCAAAAACAAAATCTGATCTTACAAAGCTCGGCCGTTACTGCGTTATGGGACTTTTGGGAATTCTTCTGGCGACTCTCCTGCATTTTATCTTGGGCTTTTTTACAGGAGCGCCGCTTGCTATGCTGGATTTGATTGTAAGCATTGCAACAGTTCTTGTTTTTACGGGGCTTACCGCTTACGACAGCCAAAAAATCTTAAAAACAGCCGAAAATTCAAAAAATACGGACGATTACAAAAAAGTTGCAATTCTTGGCGCGCTTGAACTTTACCTCGACTTTATAAATATTTTGCTTGCACTTTTAAAACTTTTCGGAAAAAGAAAAGATTAGAAAAAATAGGGCGTTGCCTGCGTTTGCAGGCCGCTCTGTCCAGGGTTCCGGCTTTCGCCTTCATTGCTCCGCTTCGTTTCGCAACGTGCCTTGCACGCCCTTCCCGCCGCTAACGCATTTTTTAAGCCTTATTTGTAAATCAAAAACATAGCAGGAATCTTTGAAAGTTCAGGCTTTGGAGTTTTTTTCCACTGAACTATGGTTTTTGTCTTTATAAACTGTTTTTCTGTTGTAATTCCAGCCGCAACGCAAAGTTTTGTTTCCGGACGGCAGATTCTCAAAATTGCCTCAAGCATTTTTTCGTTTCTGTAGGGAGTTTCGATAAAAAGCTGAGTCTGGTTTTCTTTGTACATTCTGTTTTCGAGCTGTTTTAACTTTGTCTCGCGTTCGCCGTTTTTGACAGGAAGATAACCGTTAAAAGCAAAATTTTGTCCGTTAAAACCGCTCGCCATAATCGCCATAATCATTGAATTTGGACCTGCCAGCGGAATTACTTCAAGATTTTTTTTATGGGCAATTTCGACTGCCCGGCTTCCGGGATCTCCTACGGCAGGACAGCCGGCATCGCTCAAAACTCCCATAGGCTCGCCTTTTTCAAGAAAACTTAAAATCTTGCTCAAATCTTTTTTTTCGTCTGTGTGCTCGCTTAGTTCATAAAAAGAACATTCATCTATCGGAAAATTTTTATCAAGTTCAATCAAAAATCGAACTGCGCACTTTCTGCTTTCTACAATAAAATGGCGTATATTTTTTACTGTTTCGATATTTTTTGCTGGAATAACGCTTTCAATTTCTGTGTTTTCGCCAAGTTTGCTCGGAATTAAATAAAGGGCTGGTTTCATAAAAACCATTATAAAATTTGCCGAAAAAAATTGCAATTTTAGAGATTTGCTGTAAAAATGACTTACAGAAGAAACATCTTTATATTTTTTTTGTTCTATAAATTGATAATATCGAGAATTTTTTAATAGAAAATATTATAATATAAAGAAACTGCTTTATCTGATTTAGTCTTTATTTTCAGGTAAAAATACAGGAGTTTATGTATGTTTAAAAAAATTATTGCATCTGCCGTTTTATGTGCTGGTGCAGCCTTGTATGCGTATAATCCTCCGGCTGGCGGACAAAATCTTCTCCGCATTTCTTCTCCGGAACTTTTGAGCGAAGGTTCTTCTTCTGCTGGCGGACCGTTGTTTTCTGTTTCTCCGGATTCTGTCGTAAATAATCCTGCTCTTACGGCTTTTGAGCAGCGTGCTGTTTTAAATCTTTCCGGAACAATGCTTTTTGACAGCAAGGACGAATCTGACAAATCTGTTGGAGGGGCTTTTGAAGGCGGTATTCTTCTTCCTTCAAGATGGTGCGTTTCTTCATTTTTAGTTCAGGGCGTTTTTGTGCCTTTTTATGATATGCATTTGGGAAATTCTTTTAACTTTACGGCAAATATTGCAAAAGATGTAACCGACAAACTTTCTGTTGGAGCGAGCGCCGAGCTTGGAGTTTTTTACGGCCATAATTCTGACTGGCGTGGCGGCGTAAATTTGGGCGCTTTTTATGAATTTGGCGAAGCTGGAATTTTAAAAGACATTCGCTTTGGCGCAGTCCTGCTAAATATTGGAAAACAGCTCGGAAATACAACTGTTCTTGGAATTACAGGCAGCGAAGCGTCTGAATGGCCGGGAATTGCAACTCCAAAAATGGGAGCGGCCGCAACTTTTTTTAAGCAAAATAATTTTAAGGCTGGAGCAAGCCTTGATTTTTCTTTTCCTTCGTTCCAGAATTTTGTGTGCGATGCAGGACTTCAGCTGCTTTTTGCTAACGTTGTAAAACTAAGTTCTTCGTGGGAATACGACGCCAGGGAATTTTCTGAAGGTTCAAAAAATATATTGCCTTCTGTCGGAGTAAGTTTCCAATTCAATTTTAATTCTAAGGACGGCTCTCTTTTGGCAAAAAAAGGCTGGGAACAGAGCGAAATGACTGTAAGCGGTGCCTGGAAGCAGCTTTACAAAAACGTGAATGCAGTCAGCGCCGGGGCAAAAATCAACCTCGGCCTTAAAGATACTCAGGCTCCAGAAATTATCCTTTGGGGAGAAAAATAGTTATGAATAAAAGATATTTTTTTGCGGCATTGGCACTTGCTTTTTCAGCTTCGGTTTTTGCAGAAAAAGGCCCTGTTTATATTTCTCCAAACAATGATGGCGTTCAGGATGTTCTTGAAGTTCCTCTTCAGATAAAAGAAAAACGCTATGTGACCGAATGGAGTTTTACAGTAAAAAACGAAAAAGGCGAAGTTGTCCGCACAATCGGCAATAAAGAAAAACGTCCGGAAAAACTTGGACTAAAAAAATTTTTTAAGCAGCTTGTTGCTCCAAAAACTGGTGTAACAATTCCAGAAACTGTAGTTTGGAACGGTGTTATGGACAACGGCGAAACTGCTCCAGACGGAACATATTACTATTCTTTCAGCGCAACAGACGACAATCAAAACACTGCTTCTACAAGAGAATTTGTCGTAATTGTTGACAATACTGCGCCAGAAATTGAGCTTGTTCAGCCAAGCCAGGATGCAAAAATCTTTGGTGAAGGAGCAAAATCTGTTCTTACAATAAGACAGTCTGGTTCACTTGAAGATTTATGGAATGGAACTTTTTATGATTCTGTTGGAGTTCCTGTACGCGTGTTTAAATGGACAGAAAGCGAACCTCTGAAATTTGATTGGGCTGGAACTGACGACAACGGCGTTTTTGTAAAAGACGGAGTTTATTCTTACAGAATTACTGCGACAGACCGTGCAGGAAACGTTTCTGCGCCAGCTATAATTTCAAATATCATTTATTCCGCAGAAAAACCTGCTGTAAATATTACTCTCAGCGGAAACAGATATTTTTCTCCAAATGGCGACGGTGTAAACGATACTGTTTTATTCAATGTAAAAATTCCCGCTCCAAATCAGGCAAAAACAGGAAACAAACTAGTTGAATGGAAAGTTGCAATCGAAGACAAAAATGGAGACGCGATCCGCATTTATTCGGGAACTGACAATCCTCCGGAAAATATTGAATTTGACGGAAAAACTGACTCTGAACAGGTTGCGCCAGAAGGAACTTATTATGCGAAGGTTACTGCAAAATATCTCAACGGTTTTGAACCAGATCCTTTAAGGTCGCCTGTATTCACGCTCGACAATACTGCCCCAAGCGCGACTGTAACAATAAAGAATTCAACTTTCTCTCCAGACGGAGATGGCAATCTTGATTTGCTCGAAATTGCACAGGCAACAGTAAGCAATTCTCTTTCGCCGGTTTCGGACTGGACAGGAACAATTTTAGATTTAGATGGAAATGCTGTAAAGAAGTTTGAATTTGGTTCATATTTGCCGGAAAAATTAAGCTGGGACGGACTTGATTCAAAAAATATTCTTTCAAAAGACGGAAATTATAAATACGTTTTGACTGCAAACGATGCCGCAGGAAATTCAACAAAAATTGAATCTCCTCACTTTGCGCTTGATACAAGCAAAACCGAGCTTATTCTTACTGTAAGCCCGGCCTCTTTCAATCCGGCTTCGGCAAGCGTAAAATTTGTTCCTGTTGTAAAGAGCGGAGAAGTAGAGCATTATTATCTTGAAATTCATGGCGAAAACGGAGAACTGGTTTGGGCTCAGAATGCACAAAAATCTCTTCCTTCAGAAATAAAATGGAACGGTCTTGCCTCGAACGGAAGCCGCTGTGTAGACGGAAGTTATTCTGCAAAGCTTTCTGTAAAATCTAAAAACGGTTCCGAGGCTTCTGCTTCAAGCCAGCCGTTTACAATTGACAGCATTGCGCCTTCAATCGAAATTTCTGTTCCTTATACAGTATTCTCTCCAGACGGTGATGGAAACAGAGATATTGTTCCTGTAACTGCAAATTCATCTTATGAAGAAAAATGGACTGCAAAAATTGTTGATTCAAAAGCCGATGTTGTAAAATCTTACGAATGGAAGGGCAGTGTTCCGAATTTCGAATGGGATGGAACGGACGGCAGCGGAAACAAGGTTGCGGACGGTCTTTACAAGATTGTATTTGCTTCGGTTGATGCCGCTGGAAACCGTGCCGATGCAGAAATTGCCGGTCTAAAAGTTGACAAGCGCGAAACAAAGGCTTATTTAACTGCTGATCTTGAATATTTTGCTCCAAACGGGGATGGAATTGCCGATCTTCAGAAATTTACAGTAAGAACGAGCGTTGTGGATGGAATTTCTGAATGGAAATTTGCAATTACAAGCGCAGAAGGCAAGGTTGTAAGACAGTGGACAAGTGAGCAGTCAAAAGATTTGCCAGCCGTAATAAATTGGGACGGAAACGATGCTGACGGAAAAGTTGTCGAAGGCGTATTTACCGGAAATCTTTCAATTTCTTACGAAAAGGGAAATCTCGTAAATGCCGTTTCATCTGCATTTATATGTACTGTAACTCCACCTCAGCTTTCTGTAAAAACAGCGCCTCGCTATTTCTCTCCAGACAATGACGGCGAAGACGATGACCTTTACATTCAGCTAAAAGGAAACAGCACTGTTCCGCTAAAGAATTGGTCATTTGTCGTAAAAGATCCAGAAAACGGAAAAACATTTTGGTCTGTAAACGGAAAATCAACGATTACAGAACGGCTTGTTTGGGACGGACGCGGAAATAACGGTGAGCTTGTTCAGTCTGCAATGGATTATCCTTATGTATTTACAGCAACCGACACTCTCGGCATGACAAGTACTGTAGAAGGAAAAATTAGCGTAGACGTTCTTGTAATCCGTGTTGGCGATGTTCTCAAGATGGCAGTTCCATCAATCATCTTCCGTTCAGACGCAGCAGACTTTAAGACCGAAGATGAAATAAAGGGCGGAATTACACTTGCTCAAAAGTCAAACAACGAACGCGTTCTTAAGAGAATTGCAGAAATTTTGAACAAATTCAAAAACTACACTGTAACAATCGAAGGCCACGCAAACAACGTTTCTGGAACTGAAGCGGAAGAAACTCAAGATACTGTACAGTATGGAAAAGCTCTTAAACCTCTTTCTCAGGAACGTGCAGAGTTTGTAAAAGAACAGCTCAGGAAAAACGGAGTAGATTCTGCCCGGCTTACAGCTGTTGGCCGTGGCGGAAGTCAGCCAGTTGTTGCAAGAAGCGACAAAGACAACTGGTGGAAAAACCGCCGTGTTGAATTCATTCTTAACAAATAAAATTTAAACTTGTAAAAAAACGGGCTTGTTAAAAAGCAAGACTTGCAGCGATTTTGGTAAAAAAAAGCCAATCGCTGTTAAAAATCGAACTTGTTTGGCAGTCCGTTTTTTTCTGAAAAAATTACAAAAATGTGCCTGTCCTTAAAACAAAGAATCATTTTACTTGCTGACAAATACGAAACTCCTCAATTTTTGCAAAAAGATCCATCGCAGTTTATGCATAAATTTTCGCCTAAAAATGGTGGAACTGTCAGAGATGCGGAAATTGTCGCTTTTTTGTCGGCAAATCTAGCATTTGGAAGGCGGGATCAGATTCTTTCCCATATTCAAATTATTCTCGATATGATAAAAGAATCAAAAAAAACTCCGGCGCAATGGATTTTGGACGGGGAATATGAGAAATTTTTTGATGAAAGCAAAAAGTCATTTTACAGAATGTACACTTTTTGTGATATGAAGAATTTTTTTAGGAATTTGCAGATTTTTTTAAGTCAAAAAGAAACTTTAGGCGAATTCTTTAAGGGAAAATGGGAAAATTCAATTGAAAATATTCAAAATAAAGAAGAGATTTTTCTTCATTCTGTCATTGCCGAGAGTTTTTGCGGTGAATGTGCTTTGATATGCCGCTCAAAAAATGGAGCCGCGAAAAAGTTGAATATGTTTTTAAGGTGGATGGTTCGCGAAAACTCGCCGGTTGATTTAGGCTTATGGAACTGGTACGACAAAAACAGGCTTTTAATTCCATTGGACACTCATGTAATGCAGGAAGCCGTAAAATTTTCACTTATCGAAAAAACTTCTTCTGGAAAAATTCCTTCTGCGAACTTAAAAACCGCTGTTGCACTTTCAAAAAAAATGAATGAGTATTTTCCAGGGGATCCTGCGCGCGGAGATTTTGCTCTTTTTGGTCTTGGCGTTGACAATTAAAGAAAATGCCTGTGCAAAAAATCACAGGCACTTTATTAAAATTTATATTCCGAATTTGAAGACAGTTTTTTTTGCCGGCTTAAATCCGAAATGATAGTATGAAAAATATTTTTTTAGAAAATGTATGTCATAAATACACCGCTTGACCAACATCTGCGGTTTTCACCGTCAAATGAAGTTCTCTGCTCAAAGTCGGCATAAACTGCAAAAGTTGTATTTTTTGAAAAATCGTATGTAAGCTCAGGGCGGAGATTTAAAACATGGCCGCCGTTCCAGTCTTTTGAAACTTTGTAATCAGCCCAGCGGTCGTCTTTTGAGCCTTGTGCCCAAGAACCCCATAAATTGAATCCTGTTTTGTTGTTAATTGCAAACGAAAGTGTTGCTCCTGTGTACCATGCAAAATCGTAATGGCTATTTTCAAAGAAGTTTAAGCCGATTTCCGGGCGGAGATTGAGCTTTGTGTTTGGAATTATAAAGTTGATTGCAGCTCCTAAACCGTAGGCTTCGTCATTCTCAGCGTCAGAAAAAAGCGAATCTGCTGCAATGTAAAGGTCAAGAACAAAGTTTTCAGCTCCGATTGTAGCGCCCGAATAGAAATTTGCCTTTTCTTCAAATGCTCCTTCGAGTGTTGCGGCAATGCTGAGCCATTTTGTTGGCGCAACTTGAATACCAAGGTTTATAGCAGGGTCGTCTGTGTTGAATCCATTTGGAATTGCGGCTCCGACCTGAAATTTCAAGTCTTTTGAATTGTAATTGTATCGCACGCCAAGCGCACGTTTAGCGTATTTGTTTGCATAAGGAATAAATCCTACGACATCGGCAGAACCTGGCGCATCAACATTGAATTTATAAGAACCGGTTGCTTCAGAAGATGTTTGGAATGAGCTGCCTGATCTGTCGTCATAAGATGTTGAAAAACCGCCCTGACGAACGTGAGAGTCTGCTTCCCAAAGCCAGTTTCCGTAACGAGGTGCCGGACCTACTTGCCAGTTGAGTTTTGTTCCAACGCCAATATCAAAATTCTTTTTAGGATGCCAGATAAAATTTACATAGTAAGAATCCTGAATTGTATTTGAAACATTTGCCTGATTATTCAGAACTGTGCCTGTAGCAGCTGCAACCGCAAGAGCTTCGTTTGACAAGGTGTTGTCGCCTGCATAATAAGAAGAGCTTCCTCTTGTGCCGTATTTGAGAGAAAGAGGGTTGCCGTTTGAAGTTCCAAAAACGAAATTATCTACATCGCCTTCGTTGTCGTAATTTGCAAGAAAACTCCAGTTGAGCATGCCTTCAATAGTAAAATTTCCGCGGTCAAATCTTGCCTGGAAAGTATCTGTAAAACCGTAAAATGTCGCGTTGCCATCGATTGGCGCTCCAAAACCAATCCAAGCCGTATTTTTCATCTGCTGTGAACTTAAAACCTGTGCGCTGGCAACAGATGTTCCAAAAATTACGGCAGATAAAACTGTTAAAATTTTCTTCATTTGCTTTTCCTCCGGAATTAAATTAAAAAATAGCATTTTATTCGTGCTGCTATTTTACCGTATTTTAAAATTATAATACTTTTGGAGTTTTTGTGCCTGTTCTATGTATGTTTTCACGTATAATTTTTTGTGATATAATCTTTTTCATTATATTTTTAGTAACTGTCGCAAGCCAGTGACGGATTAGGAGATATTATGGCAAAAGACGAAAAGACTGCGGTTGATCCGCATGCATGTACGCTCGACAAAATCATTTCACTCTGCAAAAGACGTGGTTTTGTTTATCAGGCTTCGGAAATTTACGGCGGTCAGGCTGGTGCTTGGGATTACGGTCCTTTGGGTGTAGATTTTAAACGCAATATTCAGAATGCGTGGTGGAAAGAAATGACTCAGCTTCACGATGATGTTGTTGGTCTTGATTCTGCAATTTTCCAGCATCACACAACATGGAAGGCTTCTGGCCACGTAGATCATTTTTCAGACCCAATGGTTGACTGTCTTGAATGTCAGGCTCGCCACCGTGCAGATAAATTGATTGAAGATTTTGTCGCCGCAAATCCAGACAAAGATCCTGGAAAACCAGTTGATACAATGACTCACGAAGAAATGAAGGCTTATATCGATGCGAACATCGACTGTCCTGCCTGTCATTCAAAAAACAGAAAATATACGGCTGTCCGCGAATTCAATCTTATGTTCAAAACATATCAGGGGCCGATTGCCGATGAAAGTCATTTGATTTATCTTCGCCCAGAAACTTGTCAGGGAATTTTTACTGATTTTAAGAACATTGTGCAGTCAAACCGTATGAAAATTCCTTTCGGCGTTGCTCAGGTTGGCAAATCCTTCCGCAACGAGATCATCTTTAAAAACTTTATTTTCCGTACATGCGAGTTTGAGCAGATGGAAATGGAATATTTCTGTAAGCCAGGAACAGAAGATGAAACTTTTGAACGCTGGAGAAAAGAACGCTGGGCATTCTACCTTAAATACGGTATTGCAGAAAATCACTTGAAATGGCATCACCACGACAAACTTGCGCATTATGCAAAAGATGCTTACGATGTTACTTACAAATTTCCAATCGGTTTTGAAGAAGTTGAAGGCATTCACTCAAGAACAGACTTTGACCTTTCTCAGCACCAGACATTCTCTAAAAAAGATATGTCTTACATCGATCAGGAAGACGGAAACAAAAAATACATTCCTTATGTAATCGAAACATCTGCTGGACTTAACCGCAATTTCCTCATGTTCTTGTGCGAAGCTTACGAAGAAGAAAATGTCGGAAAAGACGGAAAAGAAGATTACCGCACAGTTCTTCATCTCGATCCTCGTCTTGCTCCTGTTACAGTTGCTGTTCTTCCATTGATGAAAAAAGACGGACTTTCAGAAAAGGCAAAGGAAATTCAGCATCTTTTAAAAGAAGATTTTGTTACAGATTTCGATACTTCTGGTACAGTTGGAAAACGCTATCGCAGACAGGACGAAGTTGGAACTCCTTTCTGTGTAACAGTTGATTACGATACAATTACCGAAAAGAAAGAAGACGGTTCTGCAAATGAACTTTTTGACACTGTTACTGTCCGCTTCCGCGACTCAATGGAACAGGAAAGAGTAAAACTCTCTGACCTGCACGCTTTCCTTTTTAACGCAATTAAAAATTACAAACCTGTTGTAAGAGATTAAAAAATAGGCTGCCGGAAAAATATTTTTTTGAATTATGTTTTTCTGACAGCCTTTGTTTCTGTTTTTATGGATTATGTAGCCCTAGGAAAATCTAATCTTCTCGTAAGCCGAACTGCATTGGGAGCAATGGCTTTAGCAAATGTTTCTGACGATGAGCAGGCTTCTCAAATTATAAGCAGTGCTTATGAAGGGGGAATAAATTTTTTTGACACGTCGCGGACAAGCGAAGAAAGCGAAAAACGCCTCGGAAGCGCCCTTCATGGTGCAATTAGAAAAGATATTTTTATAGCAACAAAAACACGAGCCTCTAATAACGATGAGCTTTTCCGTGATATTGAATTGAGTCTTGCCGCCTTAAAAACAGATTATATCGACCTTTACCAGTTGGATAATCCTTCTTTTTTGCCAAAATGCGAAGGAGAGGATAAAATCGTTGAAAAACTTTTGAACCTTAAAAAGCAAGGCATAATTCACCATATTGGAATTTGTACTGAAAATTTTGATATGGCGCGCAATTTATTGAATGGAAACGGTCCCTGGGAAACTTTGCAATATCCATTTAATCTTTTATGTCCTATCGAAGTTCAGGAACTTGTTCTTGACTGTCGCGAAAAAGACGTCGGTTTTATTGCAATGCAGCCGTTGTGTGGTGGCGTAGTCCAGAATATTCCTCTTGCGCTGGGTTTTTTTAGCCAATTTGATTCCGCAGTTCCTGTTTGGGGCGCTCACAGCCAGGAAGAATTACAGCAAATTCTATATTTTACAGAAAATCCACCGATAATTGACGAAAAATTTGAACAGGAACTCGAAAAAGCAAGATTCTTTTTTAATTAGTTTTGGACTTTTTTCCCTTTTTTTGTCATTATCGGGCTTGGTCCCGATAATTTACTGAAAAATTCCGACAGATGGAAATGACCAAAAAGAATTTTTTATGTCATTTTTTTTCTGGGGCTGAATCCGAAAATCGAATGTATATATTACAATTATTTAGAGATTGCTAACCGAGTTTACTATGCAAACATCGCAGTATCAAGCACGGCAATGTCATTTAGAGCTTTATTAGCCAATCTCCATGACACTTAAATTACTGTTCTTATCAAAACGCGACATTCGGGCTAAGTAGCTATTTTTAGCGAAACTCGAAATTGAGCCTAATTAGTTTTAAATTCTTCTTTATTTTTGAATATTCATCGTTTTGAGCATATCCTGAGTTTCCTGCTTGTTTAAAACCCGGACAATTTTGTTTTTGTCGTTGTCAGTCTGAATCGTAATTGGATTTCCAAAGGAATCTTTTTCGCCAAGGAGAGAAACAATCGGATTTCCTGGGGAATCTGGACTTGCGTCCGTAACTTGGGCAATTTTTCCGTTGACAAGGTAAACCCACGCTCCAATTGGAAAAAGCGAAAGAGAGTAGAGCAGCGCCTTGATTACGGTGTCGTCAAACTGTTTTCCTTCATTTTTAAGAATTTCGACCATGGCAGCATAAGAAGAGCGGGCCTGCCTAAAGTGTCTTGGAGCGGTAATTGCTTCAAAGGTGCATGCTACTCCAATAATCTTTGCAAAAATGTCAATTTGGCTTCCTTCAAGGCGGCGAGGGTAGCCTGAACGGTTTTCGCGCTCATGATGTTCCAAAATTCCAAGCTGAATTTGAGTTGGAAAATTGTTTTCTTTTGCAATGTTAAAGCCCAAAACTGCATGTGTCGCGAGTTTTTGTTTTTCTGACGGAGAAAGACGCCTGTCTGTCATATAAAGCTGTGGCGGAAGGCGAATTTGTCCAATTTCGTGCAGAATGCAGCAAACTCCCAAATCAACGATTTTTGAAAGAGAAAATCTAAGCTGAAGCGCAATTACAATTGCAATTACAGTCGAGCGCATGCTGTGGCTTATAAGATAGTTTTTTGTAATTGTGTCTTGAGAAGGCGTAATGCGCAGAACGTAGCGGCGGTTTTCTTTTATAAAAATGCACAGTTCTTTGACAGTTTCTGAAATTTCAGTGTAATTTAAAACTTTGTGAGTTGCATAGCGTGTATAGACGGCGGTTATGTAATTCATGTATTCGTTATAAACAGTTTGAACAACGTCCATCCGCGATTTTTCATTGTTTGCAAGGCTTGCTTTTGCGTCTTTAATTGCTTTTTTTGCATTTTCGCCAATCTTTGGCTTTTTATCCGAATCGTCCAGTTCAAGATCGTCAATAGAAACATTTTTAAAATCTGCCGGATCTGCTTTTACAGGAACAGAAATTTGTCCAACTCCCTGCGAGCCTTCTGAATAAACGGCTTTAAATCCCCATTCAAGAAGCGTTTTTTTTAGAGAATCCGTAAACGGGCACAAAGAGTTTAAAAGCAAAAAATTTTTATCAATAAAAAGGTCGCGGTTAAAGAATGTGTTTTCTTTTATTGTCGAAACTGGAAACGAATTCATATTGGTATTATCGGCAGAATTCAGCAGATTATTAAATTTTTATTGGGTGGCTTTTTGTTTCGCTCCGCTTCACAAAAACCGGGCTGTCCGTGGCTACGGCGTCTTGCGCGCCTCCGGTGCTTTGCACACGCTTCGCGTCCACTACCATCCCTGCCACAAAACAAAAAAAGAGAAGAAAACTTTCACTTTTTCTTCTCTTTTTTACATGGAAAGCCGGTTATTCGGCGCGTCTTTTATTTTTACAGGGCGTCTGGATGTTTGAAAAGCCTAAAAAGGTTTTTCACGTCCTGTTGTTTCAACCAAAGACATTTATATTATCGTTCCTTTGTAAATTCGACTTTAGTGTTTTTTGAAAAAAAATCATTTTTTTGCAAAAATTGCTGATACTGGCGCACGGATTTCATCAATTCTTCGTATACAATTTTTGAACGTGAAAAAACTGCGGAGGTTTTGTCTTTTGGTAAAACTTGTGAACCGAAAAGTTCGTTGAGTTTTGCTTCAGTCGGAAAAACAAGCGAGGCAATTTGTGTAAACTGAGAATTTCTTAGTTCAAAATCAGTTTGCTCAAGAGATTTTAGCGCCTTTTGAATTTTTTCTGTAGAAAGATTTTTGTCGGAAATTGTTTTTTCGCAGGTAAAAAACGCTTTTCTTGCAAGCGAGTAAAGGTTTTCAAGGCCATTTTTGAGTTCTTCAAATGCAGCGTTAAAATTTTGCAAAAGTTTTTGCTGTCCGCAGTCTGATTTTCGAGATTTTTTTTCGGCTTCAAAAAACTGGTTGCGAAGGCTTATCTTTTCGTCCTGCTTAAGCAAAGTCTGGACGTCTGCGCAGTAAAATCCTGGAATTTTTAGGGAAGTTTTGCTGAGCGAAAAAGAGGTCGTTTCAGGATATTTTTGAGTCTGGCTTTCAAACCACCATGCAAACATCTTCATTTTTGAATCCGTAACAATTGTGTTTTTTTCGTAATCTTGTCCTAAAACCGGATTTGCCGCAAAAATTGAAGTTGCAAGCATTTTTTCGGCAGAATTCAACCTTGTGCTTGAAAAATGCGCTTTTTCTTCAAAAAGAGAACCACGGATATGTGTATTTTTTTTTGGATAACCTAAATCAAGTCCTGCGCAATAAATTTCTTTTGCGCCGATTATCCTGCAAAAATCCCAAGCCGTTGTGGCAACTGAGCCTCCGCTTCCAAGTTTTCCTTTGTGACCGAGTTTTGCTTCAAAATACTGACCGAGCGGAAAAAGTGATGAGCACAAAACTGTTTTTCGGCAGTTAAAACGGTAAACTGCCGGGCAGACGGCGGATTCCGTAATCAAAACGCTGGACTTGCTTTTAAGCCCTGCAATGTGCCTGTAGGCGTAGTATTGCGGATCGGTAAGGACAATAAAATCTGGTTCAACCTCTGCTTTTAGGCAGGCGCTCAGGGCAGTGTCGACTGCAACTGTCAGACAGCGTTTTTTTAATTCTTTTAAAAAAGGCAGAATTTCTGAAAGTCCTGGACCTGCGGCAATCAAAAGACAGGGCAGGTCTTGTGGACAGACATTTTTGTAAATGTTTATTCCGTCCAAAATGGCCAAAAACGGCAGGTTAAAGCAGGAATTTCTTAGCCAAAGCTTTGAAAATTTTTCGAGTGTAGAACTGTTTATTTTTTCTTTTTGCTGATTGCGCTCAAAAAGGAAATGAAGTGATTCAAAATATTCTTTTGAATGTTGAGACTGCGCTTTGTTTTCTATGAGCGCGGTGTGTGAAAATGGCGCAGAATGTTCTGTCAGAGTAATTACATCGTGGAGTTCTGCCTGTAAAAGAACAATCAGTTTTTTGTGCTTAAGCAATGGTTCGAAATCTGTATATTTTAAGGCTGCAAAAAAATATTGAGGTTCTGGTTCTACAATGATTATCGAATCTTCAGGAAAACTTTTTGCCCATTCTAAAGGGGCGTAGCCAAGTCCCATTGAAAAAAAAACGGCGCATTCTGTCTGTTCTGTTTTTGCATTTTTGACGGTTGAAACAGCTTCTTTTTTTGGCGCATACGATGAATGAAGAAAAATTCCGTTTTCTTTGGCGGTAAGTTCTCCGTTTTTTGAAATAACGACTTGCCAAAAAGCAAAATCAGGTTCTTTTTGTTCATTTAGAGGAAAAGTTTTTTCGAGTTGTTCTGCCAGAAAAGAAAAACGTGCTTTAAAAAGAGAAATGTTTTTATTCCAAAAAGAGTTCAATTTCGGTGTCCTGTGTGAGCGGAACTCCAGGTTCAGGCGTCTGAGCGGTAACCCATCCTTCGCCGTTGATTTTAATTTTTAAATCAGAGCGGTTTAGCAATGGCAGGAGGTTTCTCTTTGGAAGTCCCTTAAAATTCGGAACTGTCTTGTCGATTTGAATTTCCGCATTGTTTTGAATTTTTATAAGTCCTGAATGTGCAAGGCTCGACGCTCCTCCTCGGCTCATCCCCAAATGGTCGATTATTATGCTTGCCGCTTCGCCAATAACAGGAGCAACAATTCTTCCAGCGTAAGTTTCGCCTTTTGCCTTTTCAATTACAATATAGAGTATTATTTCCGGATTTTCGGTCGGAAAAATTGCAATACAGTTAGAGATAAAGTCTGTTTTTGAATATCCTCCGTTTACAGGATCTGCCATTTGTGCAGTTCCTGTTTTTACACCGATTGAAATATCGCTCAAGTTTGCTCTTGAGCCAGTTCCTGTCTGTGCAACAGTTTGCATGCAGCTCAAGATATATTTTGAAGTCTGATTGTTTATTATCTGCGGTTTAAAATTTGGAGAATGGATGTATTCTTCAATTCCAGCCTGGTTTGTAATTTTTTTAATTAAAGTAAGTTGAACCGGAATTCCGCCGTTTGCAATTGCAGTTGCGGCTTCGACCATTTGCAGCGCACTTACGGAAATCTCCTGTCCGATTGCAATTGTCGGCTTTGAGCGGGCAGACCAGAATCTGTCGCTGGTATTGCGGACTGCGCCTGCTGTTTCTCCGGGAAGCTCTACTCCTGTTTTTGAGCCAAAACCAAAACTTCTCAGTCTGGACAAAAACTGTTCACTTTCAATTTTTTCAGACATTTGAGCCAAAGCATCGTTGCACGAAAATTTGAGCGCTTCTCTGGCGGTAATCCAGCCGTGGTGGTCAAGACAGGTGATTCTTATTCTTTCGCCGCTGGAAGTCTTTTTTTCGTAAATTCCATCGCAATAAAAAGTGTCATTTTCAGAAATCGCGCCTGAGTCAAAAAAAGCCGCAATTGAAAAAATTTTAAAAACAGAACCGGGTTCATAACTTTCGGTTGCCGGCAAATCTTTCATTTGGGCGGGAGTTGCCTTTGAATACTGATTTAAATCTGCCGATGGAAGTGAAATATAAGAAATAATTTCTCCAGTTTTTGCTTCTGCTGCAATCATCATCAAGCTTGCCGCATGAGTCCGTTCAATTGCATTTTGCGCAATTTTTTCCAATTTGAACTGAAGATTTGCATCAATCGTCAGATAAATATTTTTCCCTTCAACATCAATCGGAGCGTCTGGATTTACAGGAGGTGAAAGCAGGTTTTGTTCTGTGTATTCAATTCCTGTAAGCCCTGTTCCGTCGCTCCCCATGTAGCCGATCACCTGGCTGGCAAGTTCCTTTTCTGGATAAATCCTTCCTGGAACTCTGTCAAACCTGACCGCCGAAAAAAGTCCATTTTTGTCCGTAATTTCTTTTAAAATTTCATAATCGTTTTGGTCGATTTTTTTCTTGAGGTAAACAAAATTTGAATCTGCGTTGGAAGAAATTGTGTTTGCCAGCTGATGCTCATCAATTTTTAGAACTGGCGAAAAAAGTTTTACAAAATTTCCCAAGTCTTTGATTGCAGAAGGCGTTGCTCCTACGTGATAAAAATTTGTCGGAACAGCAAGAGGTTTCCCATTTTTGTCTAAAATAGAGCCTCTCTGCACAAGCGGAGAATAAGTTTTTGTTTCCGGTGTTTTTTTTAAGGCAAGAACTGCATATTTGAAGAAAATATAACCTGCAAACAGCGCTATAACGATGCAAAATATCAAAACCCGTCTTTTGTTGAAGTATTCGTTCATTTGCATAAAACTTTTCCCAACACATTTTTTACAGAAACAAAACCGTAATCACGCGAGTCAACCGAAACTTCATAATTGTCGCCGACAGCCAGTATATAACCTTCTGGAACCTGAGCTGCGTCTTTTAGCCGCATATACTGGCTTTCTGTAAGCGGAATTTCATTGTCTCCAACTTTTACAGTATACACTGGATTTGATGAATATTCTAGTGACTGTCCTTCGCAGGCAACGCACCTTTTTACGACTATTTTGTTGTTATATAAATAAATGACGACATCGCCAGCTTGAGGCTCCTTCCATTGAATCAAAAGCGAGTTTGAAAAAGGCTTGATAATTCCGTAGGCGAGTTTGTTTACAACGACAGTTGATTTGTCGTGAATCGCGCTTTCCATAGAAGTTCCGGAAACGTGAAGAACTTCAACCGCAAAAAGTTTAACGATAAAACCCAAAAGAAGACCGCAGCAGGTTATAAAAATTATAGATTTATTTGTTGAGGATAAATTTGACTTAGACATCTTTTTTCTAATATAACGAATTTTGCGTTCCGATAATAGACGTATGCAGATAATCAGTTATGTTGGCAGCTCTCCAAAATCGAGAAGCTCTGCCAGAACCAAAAGTTTACTTTTAAAATTCAGAAGAAAGGCTTTTAAGTTTTCGGAGTTTGAACATTCTAAAAAAGCTTTTTCAGGAGCGCGCTCTAATCCTGCTTTTGCGGTTTCTGTTCCCTATGTAAATTTCAGGAGTCTGATTCGTCCTGCGCGCTTAAAAAGAATCTGCATTTTTTTGTTGCTTTGTCTTTTCGTTCCTTATTTTTCTGTAAAAATTTTAAACTATTCTCAAGCTTTTACAGGTCCTTTAAAAATGGGAGAAACTTTTTCGAGTGAAATTGAAACTTTGAACAGCGCAATGTCAAAATTCGCAATGACATCTTCAGAAGCAAGTTTTGACGAAAACGGAAATGTTCTTTCTGACGATGGAAAAATCCTTACGCCAAGTTCTGTAGGACTGGCAAAGGCGATTTCTTATCAGTCGTACAAGGTAAAGAGCGGCGATACAATTAGTTCGATTGCCTTAAAATTTGGTCTTACAAATATTTCGACTTTGATTTCTGTAAACGGAATCGACAATGTCCGGACTCTTATGGCAGGGCAGAAAATTCGTGTTCCAAACCAGGATGGAATTGTTTATACGATTTCAAAAGGCGATTCTTTAAATTTGCTTTCTGTAAAATATCATGTGAGCGTTGAAGAAATTCTTGATGTAAATGAACTTGCAGATGAAACTCTTTCAATTGGCAAGGAACTTTTTATTCCTGGCGCAAGAATGGATTCTGCGTCCCTAAAAAAAGCTATGGGCGAACTTTTTATCTGTCCGATTTCCCAAAGTTATAAAATTTCAAGTTATTTTGGCCGCCGCGCAGATCCTTTTACTGGAGTTCCTTCAAATCATACCGGAGTTGACCTTGCCTGCCCGACGGGAACTCCTGTAAATGCCACAATGAGCGGAAAAATTGTTCAGCTTGGCTGGAGCAATATCTTCGGAAATTATGTTATAATCAATCACGGAAACGGTTATCAGACTCTTTACGGCCATATGTCAAAAATTTTGTGCCGGAACGGTCAGAATGTGAGCCAGGGAACGAGAATTGGACTTGTTGGTTCAACAGGATATTCAACTGGACCTCATCTGCATTTTACGGTCTACAAAAATGGCCGTCTTGTTGATCCTTTGTCATTGCTGAAGAGGTAAAGAAAATGAAAGCGGTTTGTGTTTGCGGTTGCTGCGGAAGAACTATTGATAAAGAATTTCTTTATTGTCCATGGTGCGGTCAGGAAAAAATGCACGGTAAAAAAGATTCATTTGAAGCGATATTCAAAAATCTTGAAGAGAAACAGGCGGAAGACAGGGCAAGACGCGTTGTTGCTCTTGAGCAAAAGCTTGACGCTCTTGACCGCGACCTTTCGATTCTGGCTCTGAGCGTGGAGATGGCTAAGTGAAAAAAATAAAAAAAATTTTGTCAGCCGTTTTTTTTTCAATCTCATTTTGCGCTTTTTCGGAAATTTCATTTGAAAATCCTGAGATCAACTCTCAGGATAAAATTCTTTTTACAATAAAACAAAGCATTGCCGGAAGCCCGTCTTATTCAACTGCTTTTTCTGCCGATGCAAAAACTCTTTTGACTGCAAAAATTTTAACCTGCTATCCAGAGAAAATGGAATTGCTTTCAAAAGGTTCTGTTTTGCAGGTTAGAAACAGATGGGGAACCGCAAGATATTCATTTTCGGATTCGACTCTTTCGTGGATTTCGCGTGCGGATTCAATTCCAGAAACTGCGCAGATTTTAAGTCCGCAGATTGCAAGTCCAGACGGAAAATGGCTCTGCTACATAAAGAAAACTGGAATTGCAGAAGGTGAACTGATTTTAAAAAACGCTTCGACTTTGCAAGAAACTGTTTTAGACAAGAAGGCACAGCTGGATTACGAGAAAATTCCTGTAAAATGGAATTCTGACAGCTCTATTTTTGTGTACGAAAAAAACGGCAATGTTTATTTTTGTGAGCCGAAAGTTGCCTTTCAAAAAGTTCAGCTTGCCGAAAAATTTCGGCTGATCGGTCGCGGAAACATAAATTCTGTCTGCTGGGCAAATTCAAAAAATTTAATTTATATTGCACGCGATTTAATTTATAGAATCAGTTCAAATGAACTTTATACGCGCGGTCTTTATTCTTCTGTTATCGAACCAGGAATAGTCTGTGGCCGGCTTCCTGTAATTTTTGACGAAGAGCATGATGAATTTTCAGTAAACTCAAAGGCTTCGGCGATTATTTTTATTCAATCTAAAAAAATCATAAGTCTTTTTAAATTGAACGAGTCTGGCTTTGAATATGTAAATCCTGTCGTTTCAAAAACTGCGACTGGAGCCGGGGGAACCGTAACTGCCTTAAAAGTTTTTTGGACAAGCGACACAAAATGCGTTTTATGGCTCAACTTGCTTTCTTACGAAAACGGTGCGCAAATATCGGCATTTTACAGCCTTGGAAGCGAATTGAAATTCCTTTCTTCAACAGATTCTGTAATCGAGCCTCAGCTGTCGCCCGACGGAAAAAAAATCTGCTTTGCAAAGGAAAATTCTCTTTTTGTTTTTGAATCAAATACCTGGACAGAAGTTGATCATCTTTCCGGAGAAAAAATTGTTTCGTTTGTCTGGGGAACAGATTCTTCGGTTTATGTTGGCGGAGAATCTACCGTAAAAAAATGGCAGCTTGGTTCAGAAATCGAAAAATCATCGGTTTTGTTTCTTTCCGCCGCGTCAAAAGTTTTTTGGAAATCTGACACTGTTGTTTTTGCAGCAGATGCCGTAAAAAAAGATGTTTTTTATGAATTTGATGAATTGAAGGGAAGTTGGACAAAATCTATCGAGCCTCTTGCTGTTGCTTCTGGTTCTGTTCAAAACGGAAAATTCCGCGTTTATACAGGAAATGCTGTAAATTCAAATTTTAAAAACGCGCTTTTTGTGCGCACTCTTTCAGGAAAAGCAGTCACAAAAGCTTATTTTCCGCAGACAATGGAAAAAAGACAGGTTCCTGCAAAAATAATTCTTGCAGTCGATGCGCTTGATGATGCTTCCGGTTTGAGTTCTATTCTTTATGTCTTAAAAAAATACAAAATTCCTGCAACATTTTTTATAAATGGAGAATTTATTCGCCGTTATCCAAAAGAAACCGTTCAGATTGCAAAAAGCGGTTACGAATGCGGCTCAATGTTTTTTACGGCATTGGATTTGACATCAAAAGATTTTGTTGTTGACGAAGACTTTGTCCGCCGGGGACTTGCACGCAACGAAGATGAATTTTTTCAGGCAACAGGAAAAGAATTGAGCCTTCTGTGGCATGCACCGTTTTATAAGGCGGATTTCGAAGTAAAAAAAGCTGGAAAAAACTGCGGATACTCTTATGTCGAAGCAGGCCGCTTTAGTTTGGACACAATCACTCTCGAAGAAGCAGCCCGCGGAAAACCCGGTTATCTTTCGGCTTTGGAACTGGTTTCGTTTTATGCTCAAAATCTGGAAGACGGTTCTGTAATTCCTGTATGCGCAGGTCTTTCAAAAGGCACAAGAAGCGACTGGCTTTACGAAAAGCTTGACCTTCTTGTAAGCCTTCTTTTAAGCAATGGCTATGAGTTTGTAGCTTTTAACGAAAGCCTTTAATCAGCGGATTCTCAGACATGCGAGTTTTCCACAAAATTGTCCCCAAAGTCCCGCTTTTTGCGCGGTTCTGTCGGCAACTAGAGGAACAGTTTCTAAGACAGTGTTTCCGAGTTTGTACTGAATCTGTCCGTAAACGGCTCCAAGTTTTGTTCCTCCGTAGATGCATTTTGGAAGCTGAATTTCGGCAATAACGTTTTCTGCGTCTTCTGCCGCAGTTTGAGAACTGATGTGCGGAACTGTAACCGCATTTGTCCAGGCAGGAACAAGGTTTACGAATTTTGTTTTTGCTCCTGGAACTGCAACTGGATAATTTTTTTGAATTTTATTTTCAGGAATGTAGTCGGCAAACGAAGAAAAAGCCCATTCCATAAGGGTCGTTCCGTCTTTTACGCGGTAAAAATTTCCCTGTTTAGAGCCAGTTCCCGGTCCTTTCATCGTAACAGACAAAAATCTTACTCCGTTCCGTTTTGCCGTCAAAGCAAGATTGTAACCGCTCTCGTAAATAAATCCTGTTTTTAGCCCGTCGCAACCTTCCATTTTTCCAAGAAGCGGATTTGTGTTTCTTTGGTAAATTGCCGTTGAATCTCCTTTTGCTTTTTCCCAGCTCGGAAGATTTTTTTCGAGAGGGTAGAGAATTTCTTTTGCGCTGTGATAATCCCTCAAGCTTTCCGGATAACGGTTTATATAAATTCTGCAGAATTCGGCAAGTTCGCGCGCAGTTGTAACATTTTTTTCTGAATAACCGCTTGGCTCTTCAAAATGAGTGTGAGTCAGGCCCAAAATTTTTGCTTCATAGTTCATTCTTGCAACAAAATCTTTAGTACTTCCAGAAATTTTATATGCCAGCGCAAGGGCCGCATCGTTTCCCGAAGCCACAGCAAGCCCGGTCAAAAGTTCACGAACCGTAACAATCTGCCCTTGTCCTAAAAACATAAGGCTTGCGTCAGACGGCATATTTATTGACCAGCTGTTTTCTGGCGGAGAAACAAGTTCGTCCAGAGAAAGGTTCCCGTTTTCGATTTCCTTAAAAACAATGTACATTACAAAGAGCTTTGTAATCGAAGCCGGAGGAATGACTTCATCCGCATTTTTTTCAAAAAGAATGCAGCCATTTTTTGCATCGACAAGAATTGCCGCCCCTGAATCAACTTCCAAATCTGCAGCAATAATCGGATACGGAAGAGGTTTGAGCGATTCGCTGCGTTTTAGAGAGTAGGTTTGGTTTAAAAAAGCATTTAAAGAAGCGGTTTGCTCTTCCGAAAGAGGCTTTACGTTCTGCGTTTTAAAAAACGATGCCGACCATAAAAAAAAGACTGCCGTCAAAATTGCAATAGTTAGAAAAGCTGTTCCCAAAACAGCGAAAATTTTTTTAGAATTTTTTGGATTTTTTTTGTCAGAATTGCGTTTTTTTAAATCAAAATCGGATAAGTCAATGTTAGAAAATTTCATTTTTATATTTTACAGTAAATGTGGCAAAGTGGGCAAATGGGCTTTAAAATTGCAAAAAAACTTCCGGCCGTAAATTTTTGACCGGAAGCCTAAAAATTTTCGGGGCGGTTTAACGGGCTGTCCGTACTTCCGCTTTCGCTCCATCCTCCTCGGCTAAAGCCTGCGGTGGATTGCTACGCAAGTACTTCCATCCCTACCGCAAAAAACTATTTTCCAAGACTGTCCATTACGCTCTGTTCGTAGCGGGTCCAGTATTTGTCATAGCTTTCCATTTTTCCGTCCTGATCAACAGTAAACATAATTTTTCCGTCGCTGTTTTCGCCCATTGCATTTTTCGGATGTATAATGCTTGGTGCAAGCGCAGGAATTACCTTTTTAATTTCTTTTGCAAATTCACCTGCAATTACAAAACCGCCGAGTTTATTGTTATGTGTTGAATCTCCGGCAAACATAAGCTCTTTTGCTTCAATTTTGTTTCCGCAGTCAGAATATGCTTTTTCGTAGAGATTTTTTGTAATTTCAAAACCGTCAATCAAAAGAATTTTCTTTTCTTTTGCAAGCTGGCGAACAGCTTCTACATAAGCGTTGTTTCTTGTAATCTGAGTTTTTGTCGAAGTGTCTTTTGAGTCGTGGTGAGGAGTGATTCTTCCTTTTCCGTCAAAGTACATTCGGCTTACAGGCGTTACGAGCACAGGAGTTGCTCCTGCTTCGAGCGCAACATTTACGTACTGCATAAGATACCATTTGTAAGTTCCGCCGCAGTCATAAGAATAGAACGAATTTCCGTATTTTTCAAAATAACTGTCTGGAGTGCGGACTTTTTTTCCTTCATGGATCGGGTAAATTCCTTTTTTATTTGGTTCTCCAAGAGGAACGTAGCGGTCTTCGAGGTATCCTGCTCCGTTTGAGCAGTCATTGTGTCCAAATTGAATAAAAAGATAGTCGCCTTTTCCAATCTGCTGTCTGATTTTTTCCAGCGAGCCTTCGTTTATAAAGTTGCGGCTTGAGCGTCCTCCGTTTGCGTAGTTTTGAACTTCAACGGCGCCGTTAAAGAAGCACTGCAAGAATTCTCCCCAGGCTCCCTCGTTTCTTGTCTGACCGTTGTTCCACATTCCGAGCGCAGAATAATCTTTACAAGTCGAGTCAGAGGCAAGGAAAACATTTACCTTTCCTTCTGCACGCGGACGAACTGCCGTTGCTTTTGAAGGAATTGCATAGCCTTCGTTAATCTTTTTGTCCAGTTCTACAGTTACAGTTTTTCCTGCTTTGCCTGAGCGGTTCATTGGCGTAATTACAGCTTTTAAGTTGAATCCAGAATCTGCTCTTGAAATAAGATAAGTTTTGTCGGCAAAACCAGTGCTCTGTTTTATGAGTGTGTCTTTTTTATCTTTTGTCCTAAACCACTGGATCAGAGAACAGTCTTCTCCTGAACCGTTAAATTCGTAATGAAGGGTGATTGTGTGTCCAGGATAAGGCGTATTTATGTCGTCATCTGTTGTAAAACTTGCTTTTTTGATTTTTACTTCGGACGGCTTTGGCGCAGAATAAGCTACAGGTGTCCAGCCGATAAAATAATTTGAAGGACTGTAAGCTCCTGCATCCGCAATGATTTTTCCGCCGTCGCGATGGCTTACATCAACGCCTGTATTGTCCCACATTGAATTATATTCAAAGAAATTTGCATTTTTAGGTTTGTTTCCGCTCATACTCGTCCAGCCCTGCGGATTTATAATTCCTTCGTATGCAAAAATCGTATTTACAAATGCAACGCTTGCTTTCGGTCCCCATGGTCTTCCGAAGTAGCCCGGAGCTTGCATATTGTTCTGGTCTGCATTGATTATGCAGTTATAGAACAGATAGCCTTTTTCTTTTGCATTGCGGGCTGCGGTTAAATATCCGCTGTTTTTTGAATCAGAATATCCAGCCCAAACAATCTGACAGTTTTCAAAAACAACATCGCCGTCACCAAAAATAAAGTCGGTATTGCCTTCGATATAGCAGTTTTTGTAATACTGTCTTGAATCTGCTCCTGTGTAGAGAGTGTCCTGAGAACCCAAGAATTTACAGTTTACAAATTCAGCCTGGTCCGCTTCTGTACAGATTGCAGACGCGCGCTCTGTCGCCGCCTTTGACTGAACATCGGAATTGAGCTTTCTTACAAATGCAATTGTAGTTCCGTCTGGTTCTACACCGTCCTTTAATTCTTCGGCGGTAACATATTTGTTAAACGAAGTTTCAAAAGTAATTCCTTCTGCGCGGAAAAATTTTGCATCTTTTTTTACGTAAGTTGCAACTCCCCACTTTGCTACGCTTTTCTTTTCAAATTTGTCATAGGCTCTCTCTTCATCGTAGTAGCCATTTAAATCTGCCGAATAATAATTGTATCCGATTCCATAATACCAGGTGAGCTTTACTTCCTGAGTTGGAGTGTCATTTTTCAGGGTAATGTATGGAGTGTCGATTATAACCTGGTCGCGGTAAATTCCCGGAGCAATATGAATTGTAATTCTGTCGGCTTCTGATTTTGGAGCCATTGCATGAGCGGCTTTTACAGCCTGTTTTACAGATGAATAGTCCTGTTTTTTGCCTCCAACGTAAATGTCCTTTTTGAGAGGAATTTGATTTACGGTTTTGTCTTTTGAGCTCATCAAAATATCTTTTGTAACGTTTGAGCCGGAAACAGAGATGTGATTCATTGTCGCAGTTTTTTCAGTTTCGCATAAAACTTCGTAATTTCCGTCGCGGAGTTTTGTTCCGTAAATTCCGTTTGCGGCTGCTCCAGTATAAGTGTAGCCGTCTTCAAGATTTTTGAATGAAATAGATGAAGGCATGATTGAAGTGTCGCCGATGAATTTTCCGTTTACATCGTAGACTGGCTTTAATTCAACTTGAATGTCCTTTGTAAAAGCCGCAGTTCCTTCAAAAATCGTGTCTTTCGCTACTGTGTAATCGTTTGCGCCTTTGAGAGAGACTGTGTATTGAACGGCAGGCTCAAGTTCGCCCTTAAAAGAAAAATCTCCGCTAGTATTCTGAATTTCGATTTCTACTGGAAGATAAAGAGAATTTGCCGGAGGAGTCATTATGAGTTTTGCAGATGATGAAGAAAAATCTTTTGCAAAACCGCTGATTTTTCCATCGGCGATGTAAGTTTTCATTTCTGAAGCAGCGAGGTCTTTTTTGAAAGAAGCCTGTGCGTCCTGGGAAATTGAAATCTGTTTTGTGTCTGCCGAAATTCCAAATCCTTTAACGCCTTCCAAAACCGCCGTAAATGTAAATCCTGCCGGAAGACGTGTTGTGTAGCTTCCGCCAGAAATTGTTGCCGGAAGCTGCTGCTTTGTTTCTGAAACGACGAATTTTAATTCACCTTTTGAATGAAGCCCTTTGATTGAACCGTTTACATTTACGCCAGGAGTGCGTGTAATGCGGTAATAAACTGGTTTTGCGCCTGTTGCTTCGCAGTAAACTTTATAAGAGCCGTCAGAAACTGCAATGTAAGACCATCGTTTTGACTCTCCGTTGAGCCATGCGGATTCGTCCTGAATGCCGTTTTTTTCGCCAGATTCGCTTACAGATACGAAGTGAATTTTATCTTCTGAACCGTTTGAGGCCCGTCCGTAAAAAGTAACAATGTCACCAGCCTTTACGTTTCTTAAAAGCAGGTAGCGTTTTGATTCTCCTCCTTTTCCGTTGCAGTAATAAATCCCGTCAGAAATATAGCCGTCGCTAAATTCAAAAGAAGAATAGCCTTGGGTTCCATAATTTTTTGAACCATTGTAATAGGCGCGGTCATTTTTTTCGGTTTTTAAAGTAAGATCTCCAAAAGTGTATTCACCGGCTTCGAATTTTCCGTCTGCGGCAAGTCCCGAAAGATTGTCTAAATCGGAAATTTTAATGTGATTGACAGCATTTTTTTCTTCAACGCCACCAAAATCCCAGACATCAACTTTGCGGGTCTGGGCAGATACCGAAACAGCTGCCAAAAAAGCCAGAACCATTGCGGCAATTTTGAAACATTTTTTCATAATAACTCCCATTTTTTTATAAAAATTTTGCACTATAATTATAACAGTGTTTTTATAAAAGTGTAGTGAGAATTACGATGAATTTTTGAAAAAAACGACGGAACTTATATTCTTCCGGCTTTGTTCTGCAAGAATAAATCACAGAGGGTGACAGCTGTCATGGCTTCGATTACAGGAACAATCCTTGGACAAAGGCAGACATCGTGGCGTCCTTCGATTTTGAGGTTTTCGTTATGAAATTTGCCGTTTTCGTCAACAGAAACAGTTTGCTGCTCTTTAAAAATTGAGGGAACTGGTTTTACGGCAACTCTGAAGAAGATTTCGTTTCCGTTGGAAATTCCTCCTAAAATTCCGCCGGCATTGTTTGTTAAAAATTCAACCTTTGAGCCGTCAGAATTTACACGCATAATGTCGTTATTTTTGCTTCCTGTTAAATCGGCGGCTTCAAAGCCTGCGCCAAATTCAATTCCTTTAACTGCGCCTATGCTTAAAATTGCGTGTGCCAAAAGCGCATCAAGCTTGTCAAAAACACATTCTCCCAAACCTGCTGGAAGTCCTGTTACACTGCAGGCGATTATTCCGCCGGCAGAATCTCCATTTTTGCGGAGTTCCTCGATTTTTTCGTTCATTTTTGCCGCTGCGTCGTTGTCCGGGGCGCGAAGGGCATTCTGCTCAATCTGCGAAAAATCTATTTTTTGAATGCTGATTCCTGCCGCGCGCTGAGTGTAAGCGGTAATTTTTATTTGCGGGCAGAAGTGTTCAAGCACCTGTCTTGCAACTTCTCCAGCGGCGACGCGGACAGCGGTTTCTCTTCCAGAGCTTCGTCCGCCGCCACGGTAATCTCTAAAGCCATATTTTAAAAAATATGATAAATCCGCATGTCCTGGTCTAAATGTATTTGCAAGGTTTGAATAGTCTTTTGAGTGCTGGCTTTCGTTGCGGATTATAAAGCCGATGGAAGTTCCTTCTGATTTTTCTTCAAAAACGCCGCTTAAAATTTCTATTTTGTCGGATTCTTTTCGGGCTGTGACAGAAGCGTTTGCCTGGCCGCCTGCGCTTTGTCCTGGTTTGCGTCTGTCGAGCGCCGTCTGAATTTTTGTCTGGTCGATTTTTATTCCGGCTGGAACTCCGTCGATTATTCCGCCGAGCGCAGGACCGTGGCTTTCGCCGAAAGTTGTGATTTTAAAAATTTTACCAAAAGTATTTCCAGACATAGTTTTTTGCTCCAAATTTTATTTCGTAAGAATAGCATAATTGAAGATTTTGGGCAAAGAAAAAAAATACGATTAAAGCGCACGACCGGGCCTTATAGCCC
>NZ_DLLH01000033.1:0-4516 GCF_002476655.1 Treponema sp. UBA7567 | reverse complement strand
CACTTCGTTGCGGAACAACTTGAAAAGTTAATCCTAAAACTGAAGTTTTAATTTTGACTTTTTATGGGAGGAGATGTGAAAGTCTTAAATTTATGTCTGTCGTTGACCGCAAATTCGACAGTTCTTTCAACTTCTCTGACCTTTGAACAGCAATATCAAAAAATCTACAAAAAACTTATAGCATTTTTATATCAAAATCAAACCGCAAAATTTTCATTTTCGTTTACAGGTTTGCAGCTTGAATGGTTTGAAAAAGAACATCCAGAGTTTCTTCAGATTCTGCATGAGCTCGTTGCCAGAAAGCAAATTGAACTTTTAGGAGGCGGTTATTACAATCCCGTTTTTCCGCTTTTATCTCCGGTCGACAGAGCAGGGCAGATTGAACTTTTGACAGTTGAACTTAGAAGAATTACAGGAAAACGTCCGCGCGGAATTTCTGTTTTAAGTTCTGTTTGGGATCGCTCGCTTATTCCGTGCTTTCAAAATTGCGGAATGGAATGGGTTCAACTTGATTTTTCAGTTTTTCCCGAAAAAAGCCGGCATTTTCTTCCTCAAATTTTAGGCGAACAGGGAAAAATAATAAAAGTTCTGCCTGTTTACAGAAATTTGCAGAATGTAATCAAAAAGAATATTTCACCGGAGCAATATTTAAAAGAACTCGTAGACAAAATTGAAAATTCGACAAAGAATGATGAATACAATTATTATGCACAGGAAAGGGTAATTTCTGTAAATTTTGAATTTGACAGCGCGGAAATTTTATTAAAAAGCAACTGGATTGAAAATTTATACAAGTCGATAAGTCGGGAATTTGCCGGAAAAGTCAGAGTTTGCCTTCCAACAGAATACATTCATCGTGCAGAAGAATTTATTCCATCATTTACAGGAATTGGCATTCGGGATGATGTTGCAAAATGGGCGTTAAAGCCTTACGAAATTTCCGGAGAAAAATCGGAACTTCCTGTTTCTATAAACAATTTTTTAATTACATATCCAAGATGCCGCGCACTTTACAACCGGGAGCTTTATATTTCACTGCTTGTTTCAAACTGTCATGGCGACAAAGCTAGAAAAATGGCAGCCAGAAAATCGCTTTGGAAAGCGCAGACAGGAGAGGCATTTTTGTGTTCTCCAGAAGGAGTGTTTCCTGACAAAAGAATGCGTCAAGCCGCTTACAAAAATCTTACGGAAGCAGAAAAATTCATTCGCGAAGCTGTTCCTTTTAAGGAATCAGTAACATCTTTTGACTACAATGCGGACGGGCACAACGAATATCTGTGCTCAATGGATAAATACACAGCCTGCATTAGCGCACGAGCCGGACAAGTTACAGAACTCAACGTAATTCACAATCTTGAAAATTACGCTGACAATTTAAGCCGGATTGAGAAATTCGACAAAGTGAATGATAACTATGAGCGCGGACTTTTTGTTGAACATGTTTTTAGCAAAGAAGAATTTTCTGATTATAAAAAAGGTCTTTCGGCGGCTGGATGCGGAGTTTTTTCAAAGACACTTTTTAGAGAAGCCGAATTTAACGGAACTAAAAAAGAAATAAAGCTAAAAGGTGAAGGGACATATTCAAATCTGGATATTCCAATCAGCCTAAGAAAGCGTTATCTCATAAATTCCAATGGATTTATGGTTCAATATATTTTAAAAAATGAAGGGCCGATTGCTTTTAGCGGGAATTTTGTAGTTGAATCAAATTTTGCCCAGACAGATTTTTCTCAAGCCAATAAAAATTCATACAAATTGGATTTGATTTCTGACGGTAACGGAATTTCTTACGAAACAGTTGATGAATCGGTTGTAAAAAGAGACATTTCGTTTGTTCAGATTACAGATACGTCAAGCAATATTTCTTTTGTTTATGAACCAAACGAAGAAGCGGGAATAAGCTGCCAGCCTTTGCTTTTTAAAAGACCAAATTTAAATTCAAAAACGGCACAAGTTGCAGAAAATACATTTACGGCTTCACTTTTCTGGGAATTTGATCTTGCCGGCGGAATGGAAATAGAAAAAACAATAAACTTCACAATAATCACTCCCAAAAAACGCCGGACAAAGAAAAATTAAGAGGAAAGTGTGTGGTCGTGTATTCTGAAAAAGTGTTTGAAATTTTATATTGGTAGACAGAATTCATATTATGCTAAGTAACTTTTTTTTTTAACTAAAAATTATTCTAGTGCATTTTTCACAATCTGTAAAGTAGTCTTTGAATTTTTTTTCTGAAATTTATTAACATTCGTTAACTGCGTACACAAATACGCATTATCGCAACATATTTGAAAAAGACTGTCATCGACACCGCCTAAATAGTCCAACAGTTCCAAAATAGAACTGAATTTTTTTTCTTTGATTACCTTAATGACATCTTTTATCGAATTATACTTTTCTGCGTCTTTATCTTCTTTGGAAACCAAATATTTAGAACTATCAAATCCCCCGTAATCTTCCAAAACTTTATTTTCAAACTGTTGTTTTTTTGGATTATCCAAATGTAAAAAATACCGAACAGTCGATTTTAAATTCACAACCCTTTGAGGCTTTGTAACACCCTTAACCGTTTCTTTCCCGTCAACCTCAACAACATCACCCAATTTTTTACAAACTTCATTATAAATCTGACTTTCAGTTTTTTTATCACCGCTAAGAAGAATATGATAATGTTCTTTTTTCTCTGACGGAGTATGCAACGGACTGACGCAACAAGGGACGCAAAGTTTTTCCAAAACCTCCCTAAAATCCGCCCTCCCCTCACTAGGATAAAAAATCAAAGTCCAATTGCGTGCTCTCTCCATTTTTTCCGTACCATTTATTTTTTCCATTTTCTTTAACCTCCCTAAAATTATCACAGGCAAAATATTTAACCTTGCTTTTTCTCCAAGTCTTAAAAGAAACTTGAATTTTATACAACCAACAATTTTCTTTTTCACAATTACTGCAAATATCATCAACCGCATTGCAGTAACTTTCAAAAGTCCGATAATCTTTTTGAAAAACATAAATTGTTTTTTTCATTTTTTTGACCACTGACCACCGCCCATAATATATAGTCGTAGTAATATATTATGGGCGGTTTTTTTTCAAAAAACCTTGACATCTTCCGCCAAAGGCTCACAACCAACAAACTTTATCCGACTTGGCACACCGTACGACATCAGCAACCAAACAAAAGCCCCCAACAGACACGAAGCCCGACAATGCAAGATTTTGTAACAATTCCGTCTGCTCCTTGATTTTTCAACGCAAAATGTGTAATAATAAAGTCTTTTCATTTTTTCTATCTCCAAAAAAAAGCCCATTTTATCCAACAAGACAATTTGTTAGACAAAATAGGCAAAATCTAAGTCTTTGGGGGGCTTATCACCCCCCTTGCTTGCTACGCAAGCAATTCCCCCCCCCGTGAAATCGAGGCTGAAGCCTCGATTTTTTGTTTTTTTTTATTCCGACAGTTTAAGATTGGAAAACGGCTCAAAGATTGTAAAACAAGCACCTGAAAAACGACTTCCCGTAAGAAATTCCACAACAAATTCTTTAGAATATTGACTATAATAAAATCTAGGAACACTAGATTGCTCACCTACCCCCACCAAATGAAACTTAATATATTCTTGCGATGTTTCATAAAATTCATAATTATTATAATCATAAAGTGATTCTTTACCACCAAGTTTAAAATTTAAATTAAAAACTTTATAAAATTCATATGAAAGTTTTTCAACAGAAGTCTCATTTGAAAGATTAACCCCCAATTTATCCGCAATGAAAAACATCAATTCCAAAACTCCCTCTTTGGCAGTTTTTAATAAATCGTCCACATAAAAAACATAGTCAACCAAATAACCGCCCTCGACAACAGTCCGAGAAGCCTCTACTACATTTGGATACGTAGTTATCGCCATATCATCACCCCCACTGGACACACCGCCACCGCTAGCGGACGTGTCATCATCAACAGAGCAACCGCCCAACAAGAGGACGGAAGCCAAAATTAAAAACAATTTTTTCATAAAAACACCTCCCCGAAATTATACATCAAGCCACAATTTTTGTAACGTCAGACTGCGCAAATTTAACACCGTCAAGACGCTTAACCGTGCCGTTATTGTATTCGCTCATATCGCCAAGTAAAAGGAATTCCGAGCCGACAGAAACCGTTATGCAGTCAGACCGCAACGAAATAAAACGGTTTGTTCCGAAATAAAAGACAGTGCCAGCAGAATAACGTTTATTTCCGCCAATAGACTGTAAACTCGAAGAACGAGAACTAAAACGAGAGTTAATAGTCTGCAAAACGTAGTTTACATCCTCAGCTACGCTAGAACCATCCTCATCTATCAATCTATCAAGAACTAATCTCATTTGCGACCGCATAACATAACCGCTATCATCATCAAACATATTGTCAAGAGCAGACCCCACACTATCAACAGAGTTTTCAACCGCTCCAATCTTGTTATAGATTGTTGAAACCATTTCCGATTTAACTTCGTCTACAGATGATTTAACT
>NZ_DLLH01000052.1:14500-22039 GCF_002476655.1 Treponema sp. UBA7567 | reverse complement strand
GGAGTTATATTCAACGCTCCCTGAGGTTGGAGACATGGACCTTCCGAAGCTTGTCTTTTTCTTTGACGAGGCGCACATGCTCTTCCGCGATGCCCCGGCGGTGCTCGTGCAGAAGATCGAGCAGACCGTCAAGCTCATCCGCTCGAAGGGTGTGGGCGTGTTCTTTGTGACGCAGAGCCCGAGCGACATTCCCGACGCGGTGCTCGCGCAGCTCTCCAACCGCGTGCAGCACGCGCTGCGCGCCTATACGCCCACCGAGCTAAAGGCGGTGCGTGTGGCGGCGGTTATGCACAGATTGTTCCGATGGAAGAAATCAATCTGCATTTTACGGGTGACATTCATGCGATTTCGATTGCGAACAACCTGATTGCGGCTTTAATCGATAATCATATTCAGCAGGGAAATGCTCTTCACCTTGATCCGCGCACAATTATTTGGAAGCGTTGTGTTGACCTTAATGACCGGGAGCTGCGAAATATTACAATTGGTTTGGGCGGAAGAACAGACGGTGTTCCGCGAGAAGATCATTTTATAATTTCGGTTGCATCGGAACTTATGGCTATTGTGTGTCTTTCGGTTTCGATTTCCGATTTAAAAAAGAGAATTGATAATATTACAATCTGCCAAACTTATGACAAAAGGGCAGTAAGATTTGGTGAATTAAAGTGTACTGGAGCGATTGCTGCTCTCTTAAAAGATGCAATTCGTCCTAATCTTGTGCAAACATTGGAAAAAAATCCGGTATTTGTTCATGGAGGACCGTTTGCAAATATTGCGCAAGGAACAAATTCTATCAATGCAACATACAGTGCTCTTGCTTGTGGCGACTATGTTGTTACAGAAGCTGGATTTGCCGCTGACCTTGGCGCAGAAAAATTTATGGACATTAAATGCCGTACTGCTGGATTAAGTCCTGACGTAGTTGTAATTGTTGCTACTGTCCGCGCCCTTAAGATGCACGGCGGAGTCGCAAAGGCCGATCTTTCTATGCCGGACACAGACTCTTTGAGAAAAGGGTTTGAAAATCTTGCCGTCCACATTGAAAATATTTCTAAATTCGGAGTTCCTTCCGTTGTTGCAATAAATAAATTTGTTACTGATACTGAAGAAGAAATTGAGCTTTTGAAAAAACTTTGTGCGGAAAAAGGCTCAAAGGCTGTTTTGTGCGAAGGCTGGGGCAAAGGTGGAGAAGGCATGACCGAGCTTGCTCATACAGTTGTCGAGATTGCCGAATCTGGAGAAGCTAATTTTCATTACCTTTACGAATCTCATCTTTCGCTTGCAGACAAGGTTCGAACTATTGCTAAAGAAATTTACCGTGCAAAGTCTGTTGAATTTCCGCCTAGCGTTCTTAAAAAATTGCGTGAATACGAAGAGCGTGGTTTTAAGGAACTGCCTGTTTGTATTGCAAAAACGCAAAATTCTATCAGTCATGATCCAAAATTGATTGGCGCTCCAAAAGATTATGTTTTCCCTGTGCGCGATTGTCAGCTATACAGCGGCGCTGGCTTTGTTGTTGTGCTCGCTGGCGATATTATGACAATGCCAGGCCTTCCCAAGTTGCCTGCTGCCTTGAATATCGATGTAGACGATGACGGAAAAATCTCTGGATTATTCTAGAATTAAAACTGTACTGATAAAAACAAAATCTGCTGGAGAAAAAATGTTCGGATTTTTTTTGAAAAAAAATTTTTGTGATGTTTGGGATAATCTTTTTTATCTTATTTTGACAAATGTTTTGCCTGTTGCAATTGGCGTCGGCTCTTATTTTGCAATTTCTGCTTCTGTTGCAATAAATCCTTATCTTCCTAACGTAATTTTTGTTATATGTGCTGGAGTTTTGATGAGCGTTTTGTTCGCATGGGGAGCAAATGCGCGTAAAATTGCGGATTTTAATTCGCCGAGATGGAGCTTATTTCTTGCTTCCTTAAAAAAATGTTTTTTGACTGGCTTTATCTTTGGCGCGTTGCTTGCGGTTTTGGTTTTGGTTGTAAGAATTGCCTTTATTTTTTACCTTGGAATGTATTTTAAAAACGGAAGTTTGATGAGCATTTTGCTTGCTGCGGTTCTTGCCTGGTTTTTTATTATTGTTGTTATGGCTTTGCAGTGGTTTGTTCCATTGTATTTTTTGCAGGAAGACAATACTTTTGGAAAGAATTTAAAAAAATCGTTTATTGTATATTTTGACAATGCGGGTTTTTCATTTTTAATGCTTTTGCATAATCTTGTGCTTTGTGTTCTGACGATTCTTACATTTGGCCTGATTCCTGGGTTGAATGGAATTACGCTCAGTTGTATGAATGCCTGCCGTCTGCGTCTTTACAAATACGATTGGTTTGAGGAACATCCGGAGTGTCTGGAAGATAAAGAAAAACGCACTTCTGTTCCGTGGGATGAATTGATTGCAGATGATAAAGAGTCTCTCGGTCAAAGAAAATTGAGTTCGTTTTTGTGTCCGTGGAAATAAGTTAAAAAAATCACAACAAAAAGCCCGTGGCGAATGCCACGGGCTTTTTGTTGCTTCTAAAAATTATGTTTATTTAGAAATAAGCAATGTTTTTGAATCAAGCTTAAGACCAGATTCTACGTCTTTTTTGTCGCCGAGTTTAAGAATATCTACAGCGACGTTTGAACCTGTCTGAGAGAGATTTATAACAACATCGAAATATTTTTCCAAGTTTGCAGGAACTACATCTGCAAGTTTAGCGCCTTCTGATGTTGCAGAAGTCCATACAGTTACTTTTTCTGACTGTGCATAGCCTGCAACTGCTTTAACATCGTCTTCTGAAACTTTTGTAAAGTCGATTCCGTCCATTACAACGCCTTTTACAGCAATTCCTGCTGCAGAAAGAGCTTTGAGTGTGTTTACAACTTTTGTAACAGAGAAGTTGTCGAGAGAGAAGTTGAGGATTGTGCGTTTTGAAACTACATCTGTTTTTAGTTCCGCACTGTTTCCTGCTGATTTTTTAGCAATTTCTGCAAAAATTCCATCGTACCATGAAATTACGTTTGAAGAATGAAGATCAAAAGTTACGTGAACAAGCTGTTCGTCTTTTAACAAAGTGTCCATTCCAAACTGAACAAGCACTGATGTCTTTCCCAAGCCTTTTTTAGAAGTAACTAGACCGAGGCCACCTTCTTTAAGACCACCTTCTGTTGCAGCATCAAAAAGGCGAACTGGGCTTTTATTGTAAAGATCCTGTTTTACCATGTGTTTCTCCTATAGGAAATGTAAGTCCGGCAAAATACCGGACTTTTTTGAGTTGCTTAAATCGAATTAAGCGTTCTTTTTTGCTTCCTGATGCTTTTTGATAAGCTCATCAGCTACAGCGTTTGGAACTTTTCCATATTTAAGGAATTCCATTGTAAATTCAGCTTTTCCCTGTGTAGAAGAACGAAGGATTGTTGAGAATCCGAACATTTCTGAAAGTGGAACTTCTGCGTTTACAGTTGAGATGTTGTTTTCATCTGTTGATTCGAGAATTACACCACGGCGCTGGTTGATAAGACCAAACATATTTCCCTGGAATTCAGTAGGTCCTTCGATAGAAACCTTCATGATTGGTTCAAGAATAACAGGCTTTGCCTTTTCATAAGCTTCACGGAATGCACCGATAGCAGCTGTCTGGAATGCAATATCAGAAGAGTCAACTGGATGGTACTGACCGTCGTTAATTGTTATTTTTACACCAACAACTGGAGCTCCGATAAGAGAGCCTTTTTCCATTGCGCGGCGGAAACCTTTATCACAAGAAGGAATGTATTCGTTAGGAATTGCACCGCCCTTGATTGCGTCTACAAATTCGTAGTCTTTGTCGGCGAGAGGCTCCATGAATCCTGCAACGCGTCCGTACTGACCAGAACCACCTGTCTGCTTTTTGTGTGTGTAGTTGAAGTCTGCACGAGCCTGGATTGATTCACGGTAAGCAACCTTTGGAGGAGTTACTTCTACTTCGCATTTGTATTCACGTTTCATACGCTCAACGTATACTGCAAGGTGGAGTTCACCCATACCTTTGATGATTGTTTCATTTGATTCTGGATCAAGCTCTGTCTGGAAGGTAGGGTCTTCTTTTGTAAAGCGGTTGAGGGCTTTAGCAAAATTTGCGGCCATTGACTTGTCTTTTGGCTTGATAGCCTGGGAAATAACTGGCTTTGGAACGAACATAGAAGTCATAGCTACGTTGATTCCTTCTGCACAGAAAGTATCGCCTGAAGCACAGTCAACACCGAACAATGCACAGATGTCGCCTGGTTCTCCAACGCTAATATCTTCCATTGCAGCAGAATTCATGCGTACAAGACGACCAACCTTGAATCTTTTGCCTGTACGAGTATTTGTAAGTTCGCATCCTTTTGGAATACGTCCCTGGTAAATACGGATGTATGTGAGCTGACCGAACTGACCATCATCGAGTTTGAATGCGAGTGCAACAGCTGGCTTGTCTGGAACATTGAAAAGTTCAACTTGTTCTTCGTTTTTGTCGAGATCGAGAGCATAGTTGTGAACTTCTGTCGGGTTAGGAAGATAGCGGACAACACCATCGAGAAGTGGTTGAATACCTTTGTTTACGTGAGCTGAACCGCAGAATACACTGACAAACTGTTCTGCAAGAGTTCCCTTGCGGATTGCAGCAATGAGTTCTTCTTCTGTTGGTTCTTCGCCTTCGAGAACTTTTTCCATAAGGGCGTCATCGAAGTTTGCTGCTTCTTCAATCAATTCCTGATGATAGCGTGCGGCATCGTCTTTCATATGAGCTGGAATATCTGCATAGCGGAGATTTTCACCGTTTTCACCATCGAAGTAAATTGCTTTCATTCCAACGAGGTCTACAACACCTTCGAGTTTGTCTTCAAGACCGATTGGAAGTTCAACCATGTGTGCATTGAGAGCGAGTTTGTCGCGAAGCTGACCGCATACACGAATTGGATTTGCACCCTGACGGTCGCATTTGTTTACGAATGCAACGCGAGGTACATGATAGCGTTTGAGCTGTCGGTCTACTGTAATAGACTGTGACTGAACACCTGCTACAGCACAGAGAATCATGATTGCACCGTCAAGAACGCGAAGAGAGCGTTCAACTTCTACTGTAAAGTCAACGTGTCCCGGTGTGTCGATCAAGTTGATTGTTGTGTCTTTCCATTGAACCTGTGTTGCAGCTGACTGGATTGTAATACCGCGTTCGCGTTCCAGTTCCATGTTATCCATTACAGCGCCAACACCGTCTTTACCGCGAACTTCGTGAATAGCGTGAATTTTGTTACAATAGAACAAAATACGTTCAGAAGTTGTTGTTTTGCCTGAGTCAATGTGGGCACTGATACCGATATTACGTACTTTAGTAATATCAAAAGCCATATTGTTACCTCTCAAAAAAAAGTTTACAATTTAAAAACCGTTTAAAAATTTATCATATATAATGATTTCAAGATAACGGTAGATTAAAACAATATAACTGAATTTTGTACGTTATTCAATTGGTAAAAAGTAAAAATTACTTTAATTCCTTAAAAACAAAACCTTGCGCTAAAAAAAATAATCAATTGTTGTTAGTTTTTTTGTTTGAATGTGATTTTTATTGATGATGTAAAGTGCTTTTTTTTAATTTTCCAGGCGGCGGACAGAGAATATGTGCTGCTGTCTTTTGTTCCGTTGTATAAAACTGAAGCGAGCGAACCAGAAATTCTTATGTTGCGTTTTCTTCCGAGCGATATTGAAGAATCTAGCGAAAATTCTTGTTTTACGCTGTCATTTTCGGTTTTAGACGGATAATGTCTTCCTTTTATAGTAAATTTTTTTGAAAAATTCGGAGAAGTTTTTGATATGCCGAACAGAATTTCGTAAAATTTATTTGGAATTGAACTTTTTGAAGGCGGATTTCCAGAAATAAGAATGTTTCCGCCGGTAAAATTCGATTTGAACGAAAAATTTGGTTTTTCAAAGATAAAGCCTGCCGCAATTTTTGCAATATTTATTGAAGAAACTTCGCTTGTTCCGGCAATTTTCCATGTTTCGGTGGCAGTTATGCCGAATCTGAGCAAATTTCCGCCTTTCGTAAGAAAAACAAGCTGCGGGTTTAAAGAAGCCTGCTCTGCCGTTTTTATGATTGACGAATCTGAAGAAATGAGCGGAACCGCTTTTGGAGAAATTTTTGTTGTCGGAATTGCAAAAAAAGAAGCATCAAGAATAAAATTTTGCGCTGAAAGTCTTATTTTTGAATTAAAGTAAAAAGCGTTGATTCCGTAAGGATTTTGCTGAAGACATGAATAAAAATTGAATTTAAAAAAAGGCGAGATGAAAAAGTTTTCCCAGAAAAAAGAATTGCATCTTTGGCTTGTAAAAGTACAGTTGTTTTTTTTAAGATACGAAGAATTATTTTCCAGAATTGTTGAAGAAAAAGTTATGTGGCTTTGAAAAAATATTTTTTTTGAAAAATGAATTTTTGTTTTTGCGCTAAAAAAAGCCGCCCGGTCTTCGTATCTGAACGCTGCCTGGACCAAAAACGGAATGTTTTTCTTAAAAAAATCCAGACTGCAGAAAAAGGCGGGCGGCTTTTCGGTTGAGGAAATAGTCGGAAGAGAAAAGCCGATTCCTGCCGAAACCGGAAAACTTTTTTGAACAGGATTTGACGAAATTGCGGGCACAGGATTTTTTAAGCGTCCAATCGATTTTGAAAAACTGATTGAACCTGCGGCAAGCGTTAAAGGAATTGTGTTTTTAAAAAGAGTTGAATTTGCGCTCCAGCGTCTGTCTGAAAAAATCGAATTAAAATTTTTCGATTTAAAGGCAGAAGAAAATTCTGAAAATTCGCTTTTTGGAACAGAAACAAAGCCTCTCAAAAAAATTGAACCGAAGTTAACCAGAATTCCGCCTGAACCTGAAAAAGAATTTTGTTCGTTTGCAGAAAAATAAAAGTTTCCGCTGGATTTTAATTCAAAATTGAATTGAGGCTCTTTTCCGAAAGCTGGAAAAAATATTTGTAAAATAAAACCTAATAGAAATAATCTTTTCATCACAATATAAGTTGAGATGAATGTTAATTTTTGACAATTTTTTGGAAATATTTTTGAAAAAAAACGGGAATTTTATTTTGCGGCAATGATTGGAGGGGGGCCGGAGGCAAACAAACGCCTGCGTTTGGTCGGAGGCGAATGCCGTAGCCCTGNNGAATTGCCCCAGCCGCCCTTAATTTTGAACTATATAGCTGTTTATTTTTGCAAATTCATTTGTCGAGGCAATGCGTTTTTGCCAATATTCGGCTTCGCTTTTTGTTGTGTAAGGTCCGACGCGTACACGGTAGAACAATTTTCCTTTTGCGTCGTTGTAAGTGAACACTTCGTTCGGAATTTTGTTGTTTTCGAGGCTTGTGCGCGCTTCGTCCGCGGATTTTTTTGCTTCGTATGAGCCCACCTGAATCCAGTAAGAAACTGGTTTTTGCGCTGTGGTTTTTGCCGATTTTGCGGTTTTTGAAACAGATTTTGCAGTTGCTGTAACTTTTTTTGCCGGAGTTTCTTTTTTTGAAACTGTTTTTGAAA
>NZ_DLLH01000052.1:0-14486 GCF_002476655.1 Treponema sp. UBA7567 | reverse complement strand
TGGCGGTTGTTTTTGGCTTTGATTCTGTTTGAGCTTGCGGAACAGCTGTTTTTTCCGCTTTTTCGTTTCTGTTATTTTCGTTTAACTGCTCTGCCGTGTAAATGTTTTGAGGTGTAACCTGCGAAACGGCATTTGGGTTTGTTTTGAGCGCATTTAAGTCGATTGTTGTGGTTGTTCCTGTTCCATAAACGAGAGCGCTGTCTGTAAATACGGTTACATTTTTTGCGTTGATTGGATTTTCGTTTGGAGAAGAGCTTTCGTTCTGCTGATTTGTGTTTTGAGCGAACTGTTTTTGAGGTTCAATGCCGGTCTGTGCAATTGCATTTGCGTTTGACTGCGGCAAAGGCTGAACCGCATCCTGATCTGTGGTCTGTGAGTTGCTGTTTAATGTCTGATTGTTTTCTGCAAAAATTGATGAATCTGGAACTTTTGCAGAAGAAACCCAGCCGTCAGCAGGATTTGAGTAAGTTTGAGATGCGCCTGTTTTTTGAAAGGAAAGCAAAAGGGCAGCGCCTGCGACTACCAATAAAAATATACCTGATGCAGCGACAATCCATAAAGTTTTTTTCTGTTCCATAATATTTTAGCTCCCGATACAGTGCAATTTTTTCACTATAGTTTTTATCGGAATTTCAAAAAAAATGTTTAGTTTTTTATGAAGATGACTGGAAGTTTTGTTTTTTTATATTCGGAAAGAAGTTTGTTTTGGGTTTTAAAACGTTTTATTATCTGTTTGAGAGGCATTTTGTCGCGGCGTTTTGCGCGTATAAGGCGTTTTATGAATGGTGCAGTGACAAAATAGATTTTTGAGCAAAGCTCCAAAAGTTGCGGCGTCTTGTAAAGGACTGTCGCGTTTAGAAAAATGGTTTTGTTTTTATTCTGCGCGATAAATTCTTTTGCAAGGCGGACAGTTTCCGGATAAACGAGGTCTTCTTGTTTTTTTAGCAAGTCCGGCTGCGCAAAAATCAAGGCGCCGAGCGCACGCCTGTTGAGGCTGCCGTCTTTGTTTTGCAATTCGATTTTTGCTTTTTTTGCGTCTTTCTCAAAGGTTTGGAGAATTTGCGGTGTGAGTTTTTCGATTGCAAGATGTACTGTCTTGTCGAGGTCTAGGGAAACGCATTTTTTGTCCGCAGTTTGCGAGCATAGTTTTTGAGCGGCATAGTTTTTTCCTGCCGCCATCTGTCCGCAAAGACAGATTATTTCCGGCGAGTCAGGAATCAATTTTAAAAAAAAATTTTTGTCAGAAAGTTTTACAATTTTTTTCATAAATTTTCAAAATTAGTGGAATTCGCCCCAGGTTTTTCCGCTTTCTACGCTTACTCTCAAAGGAACATTCAACTGAACTGCGTGTTCCATTTTTTCGGTTATAAGGGCGATTGTGTCGCTTACCGGCTTTTGGCCTTCTGGACATTCAAAAATCAATTCGTCGTGAACCTGAAGCAAAAGCCTTGCTCCTGTCGGATTTTCTTCGAGCGCCTTAGAAACGTCAATCATCGCTTTTTTTACAATGTCTGCCGCGCTTCCTTGAATTGGACTGTTTTTTGCAATGCGGATTGCACCTTCTTTTTCCATTTTGTTTGCAGAATTTATTCCGCGGATCCACCGTCTGCGTCCCATAATCGTTTCGATAAAACCGTTTTTTTCTGCCTGTTCAACGTTTTTGTCAAAAAAATTGCGCACGCCCGAATAGACCATAAAATAGTTTGCAATAAATTCTGAGGCCTGGGTTCTTGAAATTTTCAAGTCCTTTGCCAGCGAAAAAGCGCCCATTCCGTACATTAAACCGAAGTTGAGGGTTTTTGCATTTCTGCGCATTTCTGCCGTTACGCTTTCCATCGGAAGTCCGTAAATCAAGGCGGCCGTCGACTTGTGAACATCGGTTCCTTCGTTGAACGCTTTGCTCAAGTTTTCATCTCCGCTTAAATGGGCGAGGATTACAAGCTCAATCTGAGCATAATCTGCCGAAATCAAGACTTTTCCCTGAGGCGCTGTAAAAGCCGAACGGATTTTTCGTCCTTCTTCCGAGCGAACCGGAATATTTTGCAAATTCGGGTCTTTTGAAGAAAGTCTTCCTGTTGCAGTTCCAGTCTGCATAAAATTTGTGTGAACTCTTCCGGAAGAATCTGCCATTTTCGGCAAAGTTTCAACATAAGTCGAAAGAAGTTTTGCCTTTGCCCGATAATCCAAAATCATTCCAGGAACGCAGTCAAATTCGCGCAAAGATTCCAAGACGTCCGTATCCGTCGAGTATCCGGTCTTTGTTTTTTTGCCCGGCTTGAGTTTTCTTTCGTCAAAAAGAACCGCGCTCAGCTGTTTTGGCGAAGCAATATTGAATTCGTGTCCGACCTGAGCGTAAATTTCTTTTTCTGCCTTTAAAATCTGGGTTTTCAGTTCAATTTCGTAGTTTGCAAGGCAGGTAGAATCCAAATGAATTCCGTCAATTTCCATTTTTGCAAGAACTGGAAGAACCTGCATTTCCATTTTTTCAAAAAGCTCCCAAAGATTTGAGCTTTTTAATTCGTTTTCAAAAAGTTGCCAAAGCTGCAGCGTAAAATCAGAATCTTCCGCGCCGTATTTTGCCGCAACGTCGATTTTTACATCTGCAAAAGTCTGGTCTTTGCCGACAATTTCTTCAAATTCCGTGCCCTTAAGCCCCAGTTTTTGTTCTGCCAGAGTTTCCAGCGCAAAAGGAGATTTTCCAGTTCTGTCAGGTTCCAAAAGCCAAGCCGCAACCATAGTGTCGCAAAGTTTAAAATCCGGACGTTCCCCTGCGCTTTGCGCCGGGTCGGGCTCTTGCTCGACGGGGGCGCTCGCGGCGATCCCTAACGCATTTTTTCCCAAAAGATTAAGTCCGTTGTAAAAAAGCACTTCAATGTCAAACTTTGCATTGTGCATTACAACGGTTGTTTCCGAAAAAAATATTCGCTTTAACTGTTCAAAAGCGTCTTTTTTTGAGATTATTGGCGGAGCAAAGAGGGGATCTTCGTTCAAAATCAAAGGAACGTAAATTCCGCTTCCTTTTTTGTACGCAAGAGAAAATCCCACTAAATTTGCTTCGCGTGTGTTGAGGCTGTCGGTTTCTGTGTCAAATGCGGCAGTTCCGGTTTTTAGAGCTTCGTCTACAAATTTTTTTAATGTCTGCAAATCTGTGCATGCAGAATAATCGCCCCTATTTTTTTTGATTTCTGTTGCAACCTGCGAAAATTGTTTTTTTTGCTCGGAATCTTTTTCGTTTTTTTGGGAAGTTTTCTCGGTTTTTGCTGTTTTTTCGCTGAGTTCAGAATATGTTTTTGCCAGTGCCGGAAGTTCGCGTTTTATCATTTCGCTGCAAAATTCTTCTAAATTAAGTTTTTTTATTTTAAAATTTTCAAGGCAGTCTTCACATCCTGGCTTTAGCTCTTCAATTGGAACATTTTCTTCAAGAGTAATCAGTTTTTTTGAAAGAAAGGCGTTTTCTTTGTCCGAACGGATTTTTTCGCCAATGCTTCCTTTTATCGAGTCTGCGTTTTCGTAAATTTTTTCGAGGCTTCCGTATTCGTTTAAAAGTTTTACCGCAGTTTTTGGACCAACGCCTTTTACTCCAGGAACATTGTCCACGCTGTCGCCCGTAAGGCTTAAAAGATCAAGTATTTTTTCTGGCTTTAAGCCCCATTCGTTTTCGACGTCCTGCTCATCTGCTTCTGCCCAGGTTTTTACCTTGTCTGGCTTCAGCATGTGAATATTTTTGTTTGTGAGTTGCTGCAAATCTTTGTCAGCGCTCAAAATCAGACAATGCTGTCCTTTTTTGTCGCACTGCCTTGCAATTGTTGCAACTACATCGTCTGCTTCGTAGCCGTCAACTCTCAAAACTGGAATTCCAAGCACTTTTAAACATTCCTCAATCATTGGGAACTGCGCTTTTAGCTCTTCCGGAGTTTTTTGCCTTGTTGCCTTGTAATCTTTGTATGCAAGATGCCGGAAAGTCGGCGTCCGGCTGTCCATTGCCGCAATAAAATACTTTGGCTTAAAATTCTTTATTAAAATGCTTAAATTTCTAAAAAAACCAAAAACTGCGCTTATGTTCTGTCCTTTTGAATCTGTCAGCGGCCGGCTAAAAAAAGCATAATATTCTCTAAAAATTAAACCGTAGCTGTCCAGAATAAAAACTGTGTTTTCGTCAATAAAATTTGCCATTCGTGTTTACCTTAAAATAAAATTTTTTCTATTAAAGTATAAATGTTATTAAGAAAAACTTGAACTGATTTTTAGAGGCCGGCCTTCCATTTCGACTGTTATGTCTGCAATTTCCTTTGCTTCTGATTTTTCGTGCGTTACAAAGATTACTGTTTTTGGACTTTCGCTCAAGAGTTTTTTTAGGGTTTGCTCGAGGGATTTTTTGATTTTTTCGTCCAGCGACTGAAAGGCTTCGTCCAAAAGCAAAATTTTTGACGGAAAAGCGAACGATCGGGCCATTGCAACTCTCTGTTTTTCGCCGCCGCTCAAATTTTGAGTTTTTTCGTCTTTGCGCTCAAATAATCCTGTGGCTTTTAAATATTTTTCTGCAATTTCTTCTGCTTTTTTTGCTCCGAAAATATTAAAAAGAGGCAGAAAAACGTTTTGAAAAACCGTGAGAGAAGGCAAAAGCCGCGGTTCCTGAAACAAAAACGAAACTTCCGGGTTTGTAAGCGCAATTTGCGTCAAAAGCGTTGTTTTTCCGCTTCCGCTCGGCGCAAGAATTGCCGTAATTTTGTTTTTTTGGAATTCATAATTGAAATTTTCAAATAAAAGTTTATTGCCTTTTTTTATCGTAAGGTTTTTGATTTTGACAGAAGTTGAATTCTGTTCTGTTTGATTTTTTTCGCAAGATTTTTTTTGAAAAGATTCTGTTTTTTTGTTTTTTGATATTTTTTTTGAAAAATCCGGAGAAGTCAGGGTCAAAAAAAGTCTGTCAAACGCTTTATGCAAAATTTTTTCAAAGGCGAACGAAAGAAAAACGAGCATAATTGTAGTTGCAAGAAGAGCTGAGCTTTCGAGCTGGACCTGCGCATTCTGTAAAATTGCTCCGAGCGCTTTTTTTGGAATGCTCAAAACTTCTGCTGCGGCGACAACTTTCCAGCTCATTCCAAAAGTTGAAAAAATTCCGCTTTCGATAAAATTCTGGAGTTTTGGAAGGACGATAAAACGGATTTTTTGAAATTTTGTGAGCTTAAAGACTTTTGCCATAAAAAAAAGTTTTTTGTCTTCTGCGTTAAAATCAAGTCCAGAACTTACAGCAGCGGTCATAACCGGAAAAGCCATTAAAACTGCGCTAAAAATCGGCACAAAATCTGAATTAAATACAAAAACCGCAAGCAAAATAAACGAGACTGCAGGAACTGAACGGATTAAGGAAAGCGGAAAAGCTATAAATGCCTTAAAAAGCGGGAAAATTCCGGAAAGAACTCCGGCAGTAATTCCCAAAAAAACAGAGATAAAAAAGCCCGCAAAAACGCGGAGCGAAGAAAAAAGCGTGCTCTGCCAAAAGTCTCGTGTCGCGCACAGTTCAAAAAATTTAGAAATAGTTGCCGTAAATGTCGGAAAAACGAGAGGATTTTTTGCAAGAACGGCACAAATTTGCCACAAAAATGCGAAACTCAGGATTGAAATAAAATTTACAGTTTTTTTGTTCATTTTAGAGAAAAATAAAAATCGTCGTCAGGAAGTTTTCCTCCGGTTGACTGCGGAGATTCCTGTAAAAAAACAGAAAGAATTGATTCAATCTGCTTTTTTGCCGTCAGCGAATCCTGCCAGATAAAATTTGCGTTCGGAATTGACTTTTCTGCAACATTCGCTTTTAACCCAAAATTTGCTTTTTCTGCAAGAATTCCTGCTTCCTTTGGATTTTTTACAGTCCACTCGTTCGATTTTGCGTAGAGAGCGGCAATTTTTTTTATGAGCTTTTTGTTGTTTTTTGCAAAATCTGCATTTGCGACTAAAAGTGTCATTGGAAAAGTTTTTTCTGTAAGTTTTTCGTATTCTGCCTGAATATTTAAAATGCGTTTGACTTGCGGAGACTTTGTCTGGGCAACTGTTGCAAAAGGTTCCGGAACGAGAGCAAACTCGATTTTGTCCGAGATTAAGGCCGCGGCGATGTTTGCGTTAGGAATTGAAAAATCCAGATTTACCTGATTTTTCAGTCCGTTTTTTGAAAGCAGATATTTTAAAATGAATTCGGGAGTCGCGCCTTGTCCTGCGCATTGCACTGTTTTGCCTTTGAGCGATTCCAGAGAAAAATTTTGCGGAAAGCCGTTTTTTGAGAGAAGATAAAGGTTTCCGTTTCCTGTAACTCCAAGGCAGACGATTTTTTTGTTTGAAGAATTAAAGACTTTTGCAGCAATGTTTGGAGGAAGAAAACCTATGTCTAGCTCTCCTTTTAAAAGTTTTGGAAGTTCTGTTTGAACAGAAGCGCAGTTTTCAAAGGCGAGATTTTTGACTTCGGAACTGTTTTTGTTTTCTATTAAATAAGCGCATGGAATTGCAGAAGGTCCGTTTAGAACTCCTATGCGCACTTGTTTTTGCTTTGCAAATGTTGAAAAAACTGATGATAAAATAACAGAAACTGTCAAAATTTTCTTTATTTTTTGTGAATTTAAATTTTTGAAAATTTTCATAAAAAACTCCGTAAATGTACGCCGGATTGCAGCGGCGCAAGGCGTTTTTAGGCGGCGGTTGCGCTTTTGCGAAAGCGTCGCCTTAAAATGAAGCGGAACCGCGAAAAGCCGGTTTTTGAATGGACTGGAACTTCGGAGCAAGAAAATATGCGGTACTTTAGGAAGTCTTCGTCCAAATTTTAAATTTGCTCTTTTGCAATTTTTTCCATGTCGGCTTTTTTAGGAATTCCGTCTGCATCTGGTTTTGAGCCGGAATTTGCATAAAGAGTTAAAAGTCCGTTGCCCAAATTTGGGTTTGTGATTACTCCTGGACCTGCAATGCAGCCTCCTTCGCAGGCCATAACTTCGATTAAATTAGGGCAGTTTTCTGGCTGAGGAAGTTCTCCTGCGCTGATTTTTCCGTAATTTGAAAGAATTTTTATTTGGTCTTTTGTTAGTCCGTTGATTACGAGCGGGCGGAGAATTGACTGGTCTTTGAGGCGAATTTTTACGCTCTGTGCAACGCCGCCACTTTTTGCAAAATTTCTGCCGGAAACTGTAGGAACGTATTTTTCTGGTTTTTCCGGAGATTTTGAAGGTTCGATTTGTTTTGCCGCAAAGAGAGCGTTTATTTCGTCAACTGTAAGAACATAGTCCACTGTGTCTGAATCCATGCCTTCGCGTTTTTTTGCAAGACAAGGACCGACAAAAACTGTAACGCAGTCTGGATCGGCTTTTTTTGCAAGCATGGCTGTGTAAATCATTGGAGATTTTGTTTCGGAAACGCATTTTGCCAGCTGGGGAATATGGATTTGAACGGCGCGTACATAGGCCGGGCAGCAGCTTGTTGTCATGATTTTGTCTCCGCTCTTCATCCTTTCTGAAAATTCTTCGGCTTCGCTGTCGGCTGTCATGTCTGCTCCGGCGGCAACTTCCCAGACTTTGCTAAATCCTGCCTCTAAAAGAGCGCCGTTGAGTTGTCCGGGTTTTAAGCCTTTGAACTGTGCTCCGATTGCAGGCGCGTACATGGCGACTACTTTTTTGCCTTCCATTATATTTTTTATAACGTCAAAAAGCTGGGATTTTGCCATCATTGCGCCGAAGGGACAGTTTGCCATGCATTTTCCGCAGAAAATACATTTTTCGTAGTCGATTTGTTCCCTTCCTTCCGAATCTTTTGCAATCGCTCCGACCGGGCAGGCTTCTTCGCAGGGAACAACTGTTTTTATGATTGCGTGGTATGGACAATTTTTTAGGCAGAGACCGCAGTTTATGCATTTTGAAGTGTCGATTTTTGCCCTGCCGGTAACTTCAATTGCCTGACGCGGACAGTTCATCTTGCATGGACGGGCAAGACAGGCCTGGCAGGCGTCTGTCACAAAGTGATGAGGTTTTGCACAAGCGTTGCAGGCGTTTTTGTACATTGTTAAAACCGGCCAAGTTGGTTTTTGTCGGCGGAATGCCTGCTTTACGTAATCTGCGAGCGGCTTTTGAGGGTCGTAGTCTTCGAGTGAAAATCCGAGGTCTGCAACGATGCGGGCACGGACAATGCTTCTGTCGTTTTCGAGCGAGCCTGTAACAGGAATTGTTCCGTCTGGAACAACTTTTTCTGGAATAAGTTCAATCTGGCTGACTGTTTTTGAATCTGAAAGTTTTCCTTCTAACTGCAATTTTACAATTTCGGCAAGGACATTTTTTTTAAGAATTGCCATGTTGTTGTTTGTGTTAAGCATAAAAGTTACCTCATTATTTTATAGTGTATCACTTTTTTTAAGACTTTGAAGTTTTTATAAAACGATATTTGAAAAAACTGTTTAAAAAATGCTTTGATTTTATTTAAACCGAATGTTATTTACCTATTGTGTGATGCGGAAGAAATTTGTTCTTGATATAATACATCTTATGATTAGAGAAGAAATTAAAGATGAAGAATTGTTAAAACACTTGAAGTCTATTCACAAAGACGAAATGACTATTTTTGTTATGGCTGACGGCCGGGTGCGCGGCGCTTTTTTGAATGGAACCCGGCTTGTGAATCAAATGCGCGCCAACCAGCATCTTGGAATTCTTGAAACTCTCGTGCTTGGCCAGGCTGAACTTTGCGCAGCGCTTATGATTCCTACGATGAAAGGCAGGGAACACGTTTCTCTGCACTACGAGTCTAACGGTCCTGCCGTTGGTTTTGGAGTTGAAGCGGATTCTTCTGGATATGTGCGTGGACATTTGCTTCAAAATCCAATTCCTGTCGAAAAACCTCTTGAAAACTGGGATCTTGCTCCATTTTTTGGAGAAGGCACTTTGACTGTCCGGAGAATGGGCGAGGGAATGAAGGCTCCGCAGGTTGGAATGACAGAAATTCTCTACAAAAACATTGCAAAGGATTTGACTCATTATTTTGCTCAGAGTGAGCAGATTCACACCGCTTTTAACACCAGCATCCAGTTTGACAGACAAGGACGTGTAATTGGAGCAGGCGGAATGTTTCTTCAGGCTCTTCCAAAGGCAGGCGGAAAATCTTCTGTAAAAACTGAGCAGGTTGAAAACGACATTGACTCAAAGGATGATGAAGATGAGGAGCTCCTTATAAGGGTTGAAAATGCCTTTAGCGCAATGCCGTCAATTGGAAAATGGTTTAGCGACGGCGGCGACATGGAAGACGTAATTTACGGACTTTTCAGGGAATTTAATCCGACGGCAGTTTTGAGCCGCGAAATTATTTTTGACTGTCCTTGCAGCGCAGAGTATTACGCACGGCAGATTAAGGCTCTTCCAAAAAATGAACTTGCCGATATTCTTGCAAACGATCCTGATCCATTGGAAATTGTCTGCCACAACTGCGGTTCAACTTATAAAATTCCAAAATCGATGCTTGTGTAAGTTATGATTCTGTAAGAATCTGCCGATACTGTCGATAGAAAGCCTCTGAAAATTTATATTTTGAGGTTGCTCTGTAATTAAATAGAAACTCTGGGCTTTTTGTCTGGTCGAAAAGAGGGTTGTATGTTTAAAGCGCGTAGACGAATTGGTCTTACTCTGGTTTATATTTTTCTTTCGTTGATATTTCTTTCTCTGGCTGTTTTTCTTGTGCCGCAGACTAAAATTAACGACTTTGTTGATTATTCAAATACGTTTCCTACGACCGTAACTGCGGTTTTGTTCTGTGTTTTAATCATGATTGCAAGTACGCTTTATTCGATGGTTCGTCTGCATCTTGAAAAAAGCACGATGAGAAGCGGCGAAACTGCTTTTTTGACGGAATTTACCGATAAGCTGCGTCTGTGCTATTCAATGGAAGATTTTTACAACCTGATTGCAGATGTTTTGGAAGTAAAGGCCGACTGTTCTGTTTTGTACATTAACCGTATGACAAATTACGTTCTCTACAATTCACCAAACCGGCTTAGTTCAGATCCTGCGAGAATGGAACTGCTCGAAAGAAATTATTCGATTGACTGGGAAGAGGGAACTTTCTTTTTAGGCGACAATTTCGGTATTGTTTCTAAAAGCCGTAAGTCGCGGGGTTTTTTCATTTCGTCTAAGGGTTTTCATTTTTTTGTTTTTTGTCGTTACACAAAATATTTTGATATGGAAGTTTTTCCAAGGCTTTACGAGGAATTGGGACGTTTTCAGCTGCGCGCGGAAACTATTTCCAGTCTTTCTGAAATTTCTGAGCTTTCAAAGGAATGGGAGCAGCTTGCAGAAACTCAGCGTGCCTTTTTGCCGCAGAGAATGCCGGAAGTTGACAGGGTTAAACTTGCCGCATATTTCCGTCCGCTGATAAATGTTTCTGGAGACTATTATACGGTTCTTCCGATTGACGAGCACAAAACTCTTGTAATGCTTGGAGACGTTTCTGGAAAAGGTCTTGCGGCGGCCCTCGTCATGGGACTTGTAATGAACACGGTAAAAATCAAGGAAAACAAGGAAGATTTGCCGGGCATGATTATGGCGATCGACAAATCCATTAAAGACATGCACCTTCAGGATAAATATACTGTTTTGTTCATTGGAATCATCGACACTCAAAAAATGACAATTCGCTATGTAAACGCTTCTATGTCCGATCCGATTATTGTAACCCGTTCTCCGGACGGCTATAGAATAAAATCTCTTTCTTCAAACTGTCCGATTGTCGGAATTATTCCTATTGACGAAGTTGAAGTAAGCGAACAGCGTCTTTTTTCCGGAGACCTTATTATGATGGCAAGTGACGGTGTTTCTGAAGTTATGAATGCGGACAAAGTTGAATTGGGTGATACACAGCTATTTACTGATACGATAAAAAAAAGCGCCTCTAAAGAGCCGCGCGAGTTCATAAAAGATATTACGGATCTTGTTTTTAGTTATAATGCGGATACTCGCCTTCACGATGACCTTACAATGCTCGTTGCAAAACTTCAGGGCTAGGAGAAATTGTTATGATTTATGTTGTTCTAAACCTTGTAATGGCGGCTTTTGCCGTTGGCCTTGCATTTTATATCGATCACCGTTCTGCAGAAAACGTAAATAATCCTCTTACGACAATGTGCGTTTATCTTGCAGTTTCTTGTGTTGCAATAGCTCTTATGTTATGGTCTACTTTTTACGCATCAGACCGAATGCCTCTTCTGTTTTTCCGCCTTGCTCTTATTGCGGCAACAGTTTATTCAATTGATTTTTGTGTTTACTGTATTTTGTTTCCTTCTTATAACCGTCCAGCTGTTGTAAAGACGATAAAATGGGGGTTGGTTCTGGTTTCTGTTTGGTTTGTCTTTACTCAGATTACCGGAATTACAATTACAGAATTTCTTGGTTTAAGCGTTGATTCTAAGCCTCTTTTTAAAGGACAGCTTACAAACTATTTTCCTGTAACTTGGTTTGAAGTTTTTCAGGCGCTTCTTTTGATTGGATGTCCTGTTCTTTCCGTTTTAATTATGATTTTGCGTGCAGAAAACCGCGATGACCGTCTTAACATGCAGAAGTCGCTTTTGAACGTGCTTGCGCTTGTTGCCGGCTGGATTTCTTTTTGGGTAATCAAGCAGGCCTGCGGGCGCGTTCCAATGTTTTCTTCTCTTGTTTTTGTTGCAGTCGCAGTTATTCAGGTACTCCTTTCTTATAATTCTCATCAGAACTTTCTGTACGATTTAAAATATGTAGTCGGTGTTTTTGTTACTTTTATTTCCTGCTATCTTGCTCCTGCCGTTGTTGTTGGAATTTTCTTTCCGCGTTTGTGGCCGGAATTTGCCCTGTCGCACTTTGTCTTCTTTTTGGAAATCGGCATTGTAATTGTAGTCTGTATTACAATTTCTTATCAAATTTCGAAATTCCTTGCGAAAAAACAGTATTTCCGCTCTTTCCAGTATGCTGAAGTTTTTGAAGAGCAGCTATCTAAGCTCGACTATGGTGAAGATCCGGAAAAAATTGTTCACGATATGCAGAATATTTTTATTCACAACCTTGGTCTGTCGAAAATGCACGTTTTTGTAGAAAGCGAAAATATTCTCAAGGCGATTTATGAGCAAAACGGAAGTCCGGAACTCACCCTCGACATAAAAAATGCTGTTTTTGACGCAATGCTCAACCAAAACCGCATGGTTGTTTTAAAAAGTCAGGTTGATAACGGACATCTTTTTGAACGCAACAAGCATGAACTGTTAAAACTTTTTGCGGACACTTCTTCTGAAGCCATAATTCTTCTTGCAGAAGGCCGCCGCATTGTCGGTCTTATTACCCTTGGTCAAAAAGCCGGCGGAAACATCTACGCTGACTACGACTTTATCACGTTTACAAAATTCTATTCTTACTTTTTTGTATTCGGTTATTACATGCGCAATATTTCAAATCAGGCAATTGTCGGAACTGTAAACCGCGAAATCCGTATGTCAAGCCAGATTATTACTTCCATTCAGGAAAACATGGATCCAATTAAGAATCCAAAATACGATACCGGCTACATTATGGAACATGCGCACAATATTGGCGGCGAATTTGTCGATTTAATCCGCCTTTCTGATTCGCGGCATATTTTTATTTTGGGCGACTTGAGCGGGAAAGGAATTTCTGCTTCTATGAGCATGGTAATCATTAAGTCGATTATTCGCACATTCTTGCAGGAAACCCGTGATTTTAAGCTTCTTGTTGAAAAAGTAAACAGGTTTATCCGCTACAATTTGCCAAAAGGAACGTTCTTTGAAGGCGTTTTTGCGCTGCTTGATTTTAATGATGACACAATGTATTACATTAACTGCGGAGTTCCAGCCCTGTTTTTGTACACAAAATCTTATAACAACGTAATTGAAATTCAAGGTGAAGGCCGTGTTCTTGGTTTTGCAAAGGATATTGGAAAACTCATAAAAGTAAAAAAAGTAAAGTTGAATCCAGGCGATGTTATCGTTACCTGTACCGATGGTCTTATCGATTCAAAATCTCTGCGCGGTGAAACCTACGGAAAAGAGCGAATCCAGCGTTCGATTACAGAAAATACTTCCTGCATGGCAAATGTGATGGCTCGCACAATGTACGATTCTGCGGCTGATTTTCTTGCAAAAGAACTTGATGACGATGTTTCGATTCTTGTAATCAAGCGTCTTGCAAATAAGAATTAACGGAGGAAGAATCTAAATGGATGCCTTAAAAGTTGTTGAAAAATTCGGTGCAAATTACGTTCTTTATGAACTTGTCGGTGTCGTAAATTCTTATACTCTTGACGAACTGAAAGGCAAGGTTTATACAGTTGTTGTCGATTCTAACCTTGTGCTTGATTTTTCTTCTGTCGAAGCGATTGATTCTGCGGGAGTCGGTCTTATAATGGGTGGATTTAACGAAGCTGAAGAATTTGATCACCGTCTTTATATAATGAATCCTTCGCCGGTTGTGCGCCAGGCTCTAGATGACACAGGTTTTAGCGATACTTTCTATTTTATACATTCAGTAACTGAGGTTATTTAGCTCTTATGAAAAAATCAGTTTTCTCTTCTTTGTGCGCAATTTTGCTGTTTTTTTGCGGGATTTTTGTTTCTTGCGGACAGAAAAAAAACAAACCTGCAGCAACCGAAAATTTGCAGGCTCAAAATCCAGAGCTTGCAAAATTGAACAGGGTTCTTTCTTCGATGAGCGAACGTGCAAAAAATGTAATTCCAAACGGAAATCCTGAAGAATTCCTGGCAGATTTGCATCGCGTTCTTGAAAGCAGAAAAAATTTTTCTTCGGAAGATTTAAGTCCTTTTTATTTAATCGACAAGCGGCATGCGGTTGGCGCTGATTATGAACCGAAGAATTTAGTTCACCTTGAAAAAAACGATTTATTTGCAATCAATAAAAACAATTTGAGCCTTCGTCCAGAAAGTTTTGAGGCTTTAAAAGTTCTTGCTCAGGCTGCAAAAAATGATGGAATTACGCTGACTGTAAGTTCAACTTACCGTTCCTACGAATATCAGAAAAATCTTTTTGCATATTGGGTAAAAGTTGACGGACTTGAAGAAGCAGAACGCGAAAGTGCGCGCGAAGGAACAAGCCAGCATCAGCTTGGAATGGCCTTGGATTTTGCTCCGGTTGATGACGCCTTTGCAGATACAGTTCCGGGGCAGTGGGTTTACAAGAATGCCGCAAAATACGGCTGGAGCTTGAGTTTTCCGAACGGATATGAAGATATAACAGGTTATCGCTGGGAAAGCTGGCATTTTCGCTACATAGGAGTTGAAGCCTGCGAATTTCAAAAAAAATGGTTTGGCGATGTCCAGCAGTTCATGATGGAATTTCTGGATGCATGGGAAGACAATTAGCTGGGCAAAAACATTTTACATTGTTGACGACCACGAGCTTTTGCGCATCGGCACGATTTCCTACATCGAAAAAAAATCTGGCTGGGTTTGCAAAGGGAATGCCGGCGAGCCTGAACAG
>NZ_DLLH01000075.1:26022-27503 GCF_002476655.1 Treponema sp. UBA7567 | reverse complement strand
TTGCAGTCATTCGGTCGGTTATCGATTAGTTTTTAAGTGCCTGTAAAGTGTTACTCTATGAACACCAATAATGTCTGCAATTTCACATTTTTTGTATCCAGCATTTAACAAATCATTTATCAATTTTTCCTTTCCAGTAAATTTATTAATAGAGTTTTTTGAACCTGTTTTTCTACCAATCTTTATTCCTTGTAATTTTCGTAGTTTCAACGCTTCCTTTGTCCGCTGGCTGATTAAATTGCGCTCGATTTCCGCGCTCAGTCCAAACGCAAACGCCAGCACCTTGCTTTGAATATCATCGCCCAGCCTGTAGTTGTCCTTTATCGTCCAGACCTTGCAGTCTTTTTTCATGCAGATTGAAAGGATTTCCATAATCATGAACAGGCTTCTTCCTAGCCGGCTAAGTTCCGCACAGATTATCAAATCGCCGCTCTGAACATGATTCAGCAGGTCTCCGAGCTTGCGCTTGTCGTAGTTTTTTGTTCCGCTGATTGTCTCTTCTATCCAGCCGTCAATCTCAAGATTTTCTTTTCTGCAGAAATTGCAGATTTCAAAACGCTGATTTTCAACTGTCTGCTTGTCCGTACTCACGCGGATATAACCATAAGTCATTTTGTACCTCTGCGGCTATTTTAAATGAAAGCTCCAATCTGTTTCAGAAAGAATCTACAGCCGATTGAAAAACGATTAAGAAATTTTAGTGCGAAATATTGGAATTTGAGGATTCTAGCATAGCTTTATCGTCTTGCACGGCTCATTCTTCAGATAATCTCCAGAGCCACAATACTTGACACACAAGGTTCTTTACATCAAAAAGACAGGAAAAGTTCTAGCTTTTAAAAGTTTGGATTATATTCCAAACTTTTGCTTGTTTTTACAAGAACTTTGGAATATAATCCAAACTATGAGCGACATATTACGCCTGGAATTTTTAGAAAAACTCAAAACTTACAAGGACAAGCACATCATCAAGGTGATTACGGGAATCCGCCGCTGCGGAAAATCAACTCTAATGAAAATGTTCCGCAATTATCTTCTTGAAAGCGGAATTTCCGCCGAGCAAATCATCTTCCTGAATTTTGAGGACTTCGACAATTACGAGCTTTTAAATCCGAAATCGCTTTATGAATATCTCAAGCCGAAAATCCAGAAAGAACAAATGACTTACATTTTTTTCGATGAAATTCAAAACGTAACGGATTTTCAGCGGGTTGTGGACAGCCTTTTCCTGAATGAAAAAATCGACATTTACATAACAGGAAGCAATGCATATCTTCTTTCAGGCGAGCTTGCAACGCTGCTTTCAGGAAGATACATTACGATTGAAATGCTTCCGCTTTCGTTCAAGGAATTTGCTTCCGTGCAGAATCCGTCGCTTTCACTTTCCGAAAAATACAGGCTTTACGTTGAGCAAAGTTCTTTTCCCTACACGCTGAATCTTGACGGCGACAAAAACGAAATTCTCGACTATCTCGGCGGAG
>NZ_DLLH01000075.1:0-25973 GCF_002476655.1 Treponema sp. UBA7567 | reverse complement strand
GAAAGCGTTGTGCGCTTCATTTTTGACAGCACAGGAAGTCCCGTTTCGACAAAGAAAATCGCAGACACAATGCTTTCGACAGGAAGAAAAATCGACTCAAAGACAATCGAAAAATACATCTCGGCTTTGCAAGACTGCTACATTGTCTACGAGGCAAAACGCTACGACGTGAAAGGCAAACAGTATCTTAAGCTTCTTGAAAAATATTATGCCGTGGACATAGGGCTGCGCTACCTGCTTCTGGGGCAGAAAGCGAACGACACAGNNAATGTGGTTTATCTTGAGCTTATCAGGCGAGGCTACAAAGTCTATGCCGGGAAAATCGGCGACATGGAAATCGATTTCGTCGCACAAAATCAGGAAGGGAACACGTACATTCAAGTTTCGGCGAGCGTAAGGGATGAAAACACGCTTCAAAGGGAACTCCGGCCTCTCCAGCTTGTGCGCGACAGCTATCCTAAGCTGCTTTTAACGCTGGACGACGACCCGACCGCCGACTTTGACGGAATCAAGCGGACAAACGCAGTTGAATGGCTTATGGGAATTTAAATGGCCCGAATTTCGAGTTTTGATAAGANNTAATTTAAGTGTCATTCCCGTGCTACGACACTGCGATGTTTACGCAGTAAACTCGGTCAGGAATCTGTTGGAAATTTTCAATAGATTATCGGGTCAAGCCCGATAATGACATTAAATTATAAAACTCGAAATTTAGGGAATTTAAATAAAAAAAATGACAGTCTTAATAGAAGAAATCAGAAAATCAGAACGCTCGGCGGAACTTGCGCAGAATCTTTTGGAGATTTGGGAAAAATCTGTTCGGGCGACTCACACATTTTTGTCGGAAAAGGAAATCTTGAAAATCAAGGAGTATGTTCCGGGCGCAATTTGCGGCATTAAAACGCTTTTGGTTCTGTTTGATAAAGACGAAAATTCTCCGCTCGGATTTATGGGAATCGGAGGCAAAAAAATCGAGATGCTTTTTCTTTCGCCTGACGCTCGCGGAAAAGGTTTCGGCAAAATGCTTGTTCAGTATGGAATCGAAAATTTTTCGGCGGAAGAAGTTACCGTGAACGAGCAGAATCCGAATGCGAAAGGATTTTACGAGCATCTGGGATTCAAGACTTACAAGACAAGCGCGACCGATGAGCAGGGAAATCCTTATCCGATTGCGTGGATGAAATTGTGAAAAAACACGTAATGTTTTGCGAAAGTTCTCCAGTTCAGCAAGCGTTAAAATAACGCTGAATGAAAGCGCGTTCGGTTAGGGAAAATCAAAATAACGTTTTACGGAATTACGTCAATTCATCGAACGTCATCATAACGTTTTTCAAAATTGCTTCAGTTTGCGGTGCGTTATCGTAATCTTTTGCGAAATCACGCCAGTTCACGGAACGTTAAAACAACGCTTCAAGAAATTGCGTCAGTTTAGCTAGCGTTATGATAATGCGAACAAAAGACACGCCGGGCGGAGCATAAATTTTCCGTTTTCTAAAACAAGTTTTCTTATCCTTTCCTGAAAAATATGAATGAAAGCCCTGTCGGCTCGGTCTGTTCCTTGTACGGCTTGTATCCTGCCTGAGTGTACAGGGCGATGTTTGTCCAGCTTTTTGAGCAAGTGTACAATTCTTTTTGCGCGGAAGGAAAGAGCCTGTCGATTTCTTCTAGAAGCCTCTTTGCAAATCCTTTTCGGCGGAAGTCCGGGTGAACCATCAGCCGCCCGACATTTATTTTTCCGTTCTCTTCTTTATAGCGGATTGCGCCGATGATTTTTCCGCCGTCATTTACAAGCTTGAGCGTTCTCCAGTTGCAGAAGTCAGCCGAATTTTCCTGCGCCGTTTCTGTAAGAGCCGGAACATCGCGGCTTCCAATCATTTCAGCCTCGCTTTCAAAAGAGAGCAGCTGCAGCGCGTAAAGCTCTGGAATATCGTTTTTGTCCGCCGGAATTATTTTCATATTTTCCTCCAATGTTCTGCCCGGAACTGCGTTTCTGACAAATCACAGTTCCGCAAGTTCCACTTCGTTTCCGTTTTCTTTTATCAACTTGAGAAGGTCGGCTGTTTTTAGCCAGACGGTCGCTGTGTTTTCGTTCGGATGGATTCCAATCAGCCCTGGCGGCTCAAGAAAATCCTTGTCAAGAAAGAATTTCACTTTGTTCGCGCTGCCGTTCAGAAGTCCGAGCGGAGTTACAGAGCCAGGTGTAAGATTCAGAAAATTCATAAGGTCTTCCGCGCTTGCAAAGGAGAGCGGTCGGGTTCCGTGGGATTTACGGAATTCTTTTAGGTCAACGCGTTTGCTTCCTTTTACTGTAATCAGAAAATATTCGCGTTTCTTGTCGTCGCGCACAAAAAGATTTTTCGCATCACATTCCGGGTGAGGCAGCACAACGTCGCAGATTTCGTCCATGCTGAAAACCGCCTTGTGCTCGGTGATTTCGTATTCAATGTTTTTCGCGTCCAAAAAATCGTAGGTTTCCTGTTTTGTCATGATTTGAAAATTATAGCAGAATTTTTGGGGATTGTATTTGCAGAAGCAGGCAGACGGGAAAATTCTTGCTATAATCTTCCTATGAAAATAAAAAAATGCGGTTTAGATGATGTTCTTGATTTGCAGAAAATATATCGGCAGACTTTTTACGAGACGTTCTCGGAACAGAATTCCGAAGAAAATATGAGAAAATTTTTGGACGAGGCGTACAGCGAGCAAAAACTTAAATCCGAGCTTGAGAACGAAGAATCAGAAACTTTTCTTGCAGTGGAAAACCAAAAAACTCTCGGGGTTTTGAAAATCAACACTGGAAATGCGGAGACGGAATCCGGCTTTGAAAATTCGCTTGAAATTCAGCGGATTTATGTATTGAAAGAAGCAAAAGGGCTTGGCATCGGAACGGCTTTTATGAGTCTTGCCGAAAAAAAGGCCAGAGAACTTGAAGTTTCTTTTATTTGGCTTGGCGTTTGGGAGAAAAATTTTCCTGCCCAGAAATTCTACACAGACAAAGGCTTTAGAAAATTCAGCGAGCATGCTTTTGTTTTAGGCGATGATGTGCAAACTGATTTTCTGATGAAAAAAGAGCTTTCTTGATTCTCGCATTTATAATGTTTGCCGTGTATACTTGCGCGCATTCTAATGCCAATGCGTTAGGGCATGGAAGCCCGAAGTTCTGGAGCGGAACGAAGTGTTCGCACGAAGCGGAGCGGAAGAATGAGCGTGAGCGAAGGTTGGAACGCCCGGCCCGAACGGAGCGAGGGAAACGCCCGTTATCAAAACTCGAAATTGACCCAATTCTTATATTTTCACATCTTCCGATATTCCATTACCAAAAGCACTGTGCTCGTAAGCGCAGAACATGTTGTCGCAATCGGCTCAGCAAAAAATATTCCTTCAACTCCAAAAAATTTTGGCAGAACAAGAGCCAATGGAATCAAAAGAATTATTTTTCTTAGACAGGCAATAAAAACCGACACTTTTGCGTTTCCAATTCCAACAAAGGTTGTCTGCGCAGAATTCTGAATCCACATAAGCCAAAGTCCTGCAATATAAACTGGAAGAAGTTTTTGCTCAATCTGTAGAATTTCCTCGCTCGAAGTAAAAAGAGAAGCGAATTTTGCAGGAAAAACACTTGCGCTCAAAACAAGGCAGACTGTAATAATTCCGTTCACAAGAAGCATTTTACGGATAACTTCTTTTACGCGCTCAAATTTTTTTGCGCCAAAGTTGTACGAAATTATCGGCTGCACACCGTTTGCAAATCCCTGAGTCGGAATAAAAATAATCTGCATCACGCTCTGCATAATCGTCATTGCTCCAACGTAAATGTCGCCGCCATAACGCTGCAGTCCAGAATTAAAAACTACAAAAATCGCACTTTCCGTAGCTTGCATCACAAAAGGAGACGTTCCGAGTGAACTGATTTTTTTTATAATCGCAAATTTTGGTTTTAAAATAGCAAAATTCAGGCGAATTTCAGACTTTTTTGAACACAAAAACGACACAATCCAAACGGCGCTCACGCATTGCGAAATAACCGTGGCAAAAGCAGCTCCTTTAACCCCCATTCCGAGCGCAAAAATAAAAATCGGATCAAGAATGATATTCAAAACTGCACCAATCAAAATCGAAATCATTGCAGTTTTGGCATGTCCCTGGCAAGTTATAAACGGATTTAAGCCAACCGAGAGCTGAACAAAAATCGTTCCCAAAAGATAAAACGAAAGATAATCGTCCGCAAAAGGCAAAGTTTTTTCACTCGCTCCAAAAAAGGTCAAAACAGGCGTTTTAAAAACCATAAAAAACAAAGTCAAAACAACAGAAAAAATAATCAGCATAAAAGCCGCATTTCCTAAAATTTTCTGAGCTGTTTTTTTTGCAGAAGGGTCAAACTCAGTTTTTCCAAGCTCAATAGCAGCAAGAGGCGCTCCTCCAGTTCCTGCAAAAGCGCTAAAAGCCGACACCAGCTGAATTATAGGAAGGCAAATTCCAAGTCCAGTCAGAGCAAGAGATGACTCTGCGCCTCCAGAAGAAATATGGCCAATATAAATTCGGTCAACAATGTTGTAAAGAACGTTAATTAGATAAGCAAGCACCGAAGGAAGCGCAAGCCTCAGCATAAGACGTGAAATTCCGTCCATTCCCAAAGCAGAATCGCTGTTTTTGTTTTTTAAAGAAGATTGCATAAAAAAAGTCTATCACAAACATAAAAAAAATCCCGAACAAAGATCGGGATTTTAGCAAGTTTTATAATGATATTTTGTTATACGTTAAATTTAAAGAACATTACATCGCCGTCCTGAACGACATAATCTTTTCCTTCCTGCCGATATTTTCCGGCAGATTTTATTTCTGCTTCTGAACCGTATTTTTTAAGGTCTTCTACGGAATAAACTTCTGCTTTAATAAAGCCTTTTTCAAAATCAGTGTGAATTACGCCAGCGGCCTGAGGAGCCTTGTCTCCGTTATGAATTGTCCAGGCACGACATTCGTCTGCGCCACCGGTAAAGAATGTACGAAGTCCCATTAAATGATAAGCCGCGCGGGCAAGAACTGTAAGACCTGATTCCTTCAATCCAACGCTGTCCATAAATTCTTTTCTGTCTTCCGGAGTATCAATGTCTACAAGGTCGCTTTCAAATTTTCCGCAGATTACGATTACTTCACTTTTTTCTTCTGCGGCAACTTTTTTTACAGCTTCAACATATTTATTTGTGCCTTCTGCAATCGTATCTTCATCAATATTGCAGACAAAAAGCTGAGGTTTTATCGTAAGAAGATGAAGATCATAAATTCCTTCAAGCTCATCATCTGTCAAATTTGCCTGACGGGCGCATTTTCCTTCCTGAAGCAAAGGCAAAATTTTATCTACGGCACTGCGATAACCGGCAAATTTTTTTTCTTCCGCCTTTCCCATTGCGCGAATTTGACGTGTAACCTTGTCTTCGCGTTTTGTAATTGTGTCTATATCAGCCTGGCAAAGTTCATAATTAATAGTAAGAATATCGCTCTCAGGGTCAATCGGAGCATCGGTTTTTGCATCTTCGCGAACATGCTGAATATCAGGATTGTCAAAACAACGAACAACATGCGCGATTACCGAAGTTTCGCGGATATTTGCAAGAAACTGGTTTCCCAAGCCTTCGCCGTTTGAAGCGCCTTTAATAAGTCCGGCAATATCTACAAATTCAACAGCTGCAGGAATTTTCTTTTTCGGCTGAAAAATGCCAGCCATAAAATCCAGACGCTCGTCAGGAAGTTCAACAACGCCGTGATTCGGTTCGATTGTACAAAAAGGATAATTTGCTGCTTCTGCTGGAGCACGTGTAAGAGCAGAAAAAATAGTAGATTTTCCGACATTTGGAAGACCGACAATTCCACAAGTTAATTTCATTTTTATGTTTCCTTAAATTTTTATTTGCGAGCAAAATAGAGTTATTTCGAAAAACTAATTCAAAGCAACTGCAAAAAAACAAGTTTTCGCTCAAAAAACCGTCTAAATCTTACTCTTATTTTAAAAAATGCACAACTGCGAAAAAAATATGCAAAAAAACAGCATAAAATCATTAAAAATCTCCGGAGCGCTTTTTATTTTTAACATAACAAAACTTCCGCCAAAAAAATTTTAAATAGGTTCAATTTCGAGTTTTAAATTTTACTGTCATTATCAGGCTTGCCCTGATAATCCTAGGTTTGTAAACTGTTTTTTTTCAAAATTCGACATTCGCCCTAAATAAAATCTTTAGCCTACCTTAATTTATTTACATATAATTAAAAAAGTAATATTCTTATAAGAAAACATTTACAGATACGATTTTTATCGCACCTGGTGGAGGAAAAATAAATGGCATTTGCTTTAAACCTTTATCCAGTTACTTACATTGCGCGCTACAATCCTGAAACTGAAAAATGGGACGAAGAATGGCTCGAAAGCGACAAAGTAACTTATGACGAATTGATGGCAATGTCGGAAGCTGACCGCAAAGCAGTTTTGGACAAACGCAATCAAATGGGACTTCCTTCTGTTTCTTACACTTCTCAGTACGCATACAGCTGTTTTGAAGGAATGAAAGGCTTTCCAACAAAAGACGGCGGAGTTGCAATTTTCCGTCCAGAAGAAAACGGAAAACGCTTTAACAATTCCATGAAAGGTCTTTACTGCCCGGCTTTTCCTGTAGAACAGTATGTAAAAGCTTCGGTTGAATTTGTAAAACGCAACGCAGCCCTCGGATATGTTCCAAAATATAATCCTGATTGGGAAAAAACCGACTACGCAGACGCAGATTCAATCTACATGCGTCCGTTTATGAATTCTGAAGGCGCAATCGGTGTCGGCTGTTCAAAACAACCTTATGTCGTAATCTGCGCAACAACAGTTTCTGCATATTTCAAAAAAGGTCTTGACGGGGCAGTTATTACAAACCGCATTCGCGCGACTCCACATGGAACAGGCTACATCAAGTGCGCTTCAAACTACGTAATTTCTGCGCTTGCAAAAAAAGAAGCCGAACAGGCAGGCTTTGTTGAATGTGTTTACCTCGATGCAGTTCATCACAAATACTTCCAGGAAGGCTCAAGCTGCAACATTTTCTTTGTTCTCAAAGACAAGACAATCGTTACACCTGAGCTCGGCGACACAATTTTGCCAGGAATCACACGAAAATCAGTAATTGTTCTTGCAAAAGAAAAAGGCTACAAAGTAGAAGAACGCCCTATTTCTGTAAAAGAAGTTCAGAAAAAAGCAGTTGAATGTTTCGTAACAGGAACAGCGGCCGGAATCAGCCCGATGTCATCAATCACCGATTTGAACGGCAAAAAAACAGTATTTGGCGAAGGCTTTGGTCCAGTTGCAAAAGAACTCCAGCACGAATTAAAAGGACGCCAGTACGGCTCTCTCGAAGATCCAAACCACTGGAACACAGTCGTAATTCCAGGCAACAAATAGTTTGATTTTTCGTTTTTAAAATAAAAATGGCTGTCAGAAAAATACATTCGATTTCTGACAGCCATTTTTTTATATAAAAGGGCGTTCCCGGCCGCAGGCAACCGGTCAGGCTTTGCGCGGCTACGGCTTTCGCCTCCGACCAAATGCTTCGCATTTGTTTGCCTTCGGCACCGCTTCAATCCTTAACGCTTAAATTCAAAAATTCTGCGCCAAGATTATTCATCAATTCAAAAAAGTGCGGAAAACTTACAGAACAACATTCCGCGTCCTTTATTATCATTTTTTCTCCAGCAGGAAGAGCAAGCGCAAGACAGGCCAGAGACATTGCCATTCTATGGTCTTTATAGCTTTCAACCGTTTCGCCGTGCAATTTTGTTCCGCCGTGAATTATAAGAGAATCCTCTTTTTCTTCAATATTTGCTCCCAATTTTGAAAGTTCAATATTCAAAACTTTAAGACGATCAGTTTCTTTTCGGCGGCAAACTGCCGCATCTTCAAGCACAACTGTGCCTTCAACTTTTGTTGCAATCGCGGCAAGAGCGCAAACCGCATCCGGAAACGAATTCATATTTACATGAAGCTCGCCGTTTGGAAGAGATTTTGCCGAAAGTTTTCCATGTCCGTTTTTCGCGTATTTTCCGCCACAGACTGTCAAAGCATTTTTCTCTTTGTCCCATTCAATATCCGCTCCGATTGATTTTAAAATTTCAACAATTGCATCATCGCCTTGAGTTCCGCTCGAATCAACATTTTCGATTGTAATTTTAGAATCAGTCATAAGAGCCGCAATCAACGGATAAGCAACACCTTCCCAGTCGCTAGGAATCGTAACGTCAAAAGACTTTAAGTTTTTTGGTCCATTTACTTCAATCTTTTTAAAATCATCCGAAATTAAACACGGGACTCCAACTTTTTCGAGCCATTTTTGCGTCATTGCAAGATACGGAGTTTCTTTTGGATTGGAAAGTTCCAAAGTAAGTTTTCCGTCCATTAAAATTCCTGCCATCATAAGTCCAGAAATATACTGGCTAGAAACTTCGCCTTCTGTTTTTACAACACCGGAACAAACCGGACCTTTTACGACAAGAGGACACCCGTTGTGCCCGGGAATTGCCATTTCTGCCCTTGCTCCAAGCTGGTTCAAAGCGTCAACAACGTGAGCAACTGGCCTTTTTCGGATTGACTCATCGCCAGTAAAAATACTAATTCCTTCAAAAGTTGCGGCAATTGGAGATAAAAAATACAAAAGTGAGCCAGAATTTCCTACATTCACAATATCGCTCGGAAGATGAATGTTTTTTCCAGCCCCTTTTACAAGCCAGCGAGTTCCTGGCTCACCCTCTTCAGAAAGATTTAATTCAACACTTGAGCCAATCAGAGGAACTGCCGCCGCCGTAGAAAGACAGTCTGCGCTCGGAAGTGGATTTCTAATTACAGATTCTCCGTCTGCAAGAGTTGCAAGGATAAGCGCACGAATTGTATGCGATTTTGAACCTGGAACTGTAATTTTTCCAGAAAGATTATGTTTTGAAGCTCTAATATTCATTTTTTATCTGACCTTAAATATAATTCCTACAACGGCAAGCGTAATCAAAAGTTGAAGCATCATAAATTTGATTAAAACCTGAGTCGGCGACCAGCCGTGGTTTACGCGCATGTGGTCGTGCAAAGGAAATCGAATTTTTGAAAAAATACTAATATGAAAGAATCTTTTCAAAAAGACTTTCATCAATCCCATTCCGCCGTTTATAAAAATAATTGTCGAAGTTGCAAAAATCATGAACGGGTTTCCACTGAGCATTACGCAAATTCCAATATAAAAACCTAAAGCGCGGCTTCCTGCATCTCCCATAAGACACTTGCTAGGAAAAGCATTGTGCCAAAGATACCCCATCAAAACGCCAGCCAAACAGAACGTCATAACCGCCCAGCTCGCTCCCTGCGCAAAATGAGGAACCAAAAGATAAGCCGCAATGTCTTTGTGTCCAAGAATAAAATAAAAAATTACGCCAAGTGTTAAAAGCGCAATCAAAACAAGAGTTGAACTAAGTCCGTCAACTCCGTCCGTGCAGTTAGTTGTGTTTACAGAAGTCCAAATCATTACCGTGGAAATAAGAACAAAAACCCACGGATAAACAAAAATTCTGTGAGTAAAAAACGGAAGCCAAAAATAAATTTTTCCATCGGAACTTTGCTGAATAAGATAAACAGCCATTAAAACAGAAAGTGCAACGGAAATCACTAAATCAAGAACAGCTTTGCGGTATTCTCCCCAGCTTGCAACGCTGCGGTCATCGAGAAAACCTGTCAACATCATAAGCCAAGTCAAACCAAGAGCACAGGCTTTAAACCAGTCCATTGGAACAAAAATCAGACTGAGCAAAACAAAGACCGTAATAAAAAATACTCCGACTCCAGTCGGCTTGCCTTTTGCCGCTTCAGCACTCACTGTAAACTCGCGGCCACGGTCGTGAGGCATATAAGTATAAAAATGCGGCATCAAATAACGAACAAGCAAAAAACCTGTATAAAGTGACAAAACAATAAGAACTGTGTACGACTGCAAAAGACGTGCAGGTCCAAAATATCGGTTCAAAAGACCGCCAATAGTATAAAGCATAATGTTTTTATTCTACCGCAGACACTTCAATTCTACAAGATTTAACACTGATTTGACACTGTTTCAGATTTTTTTGCAATTTTTTTATTTGCTTTTGCCGTTTTAAGCCTCATTTTTTGCAATTCTTATTTCTGCAAGAACAGGGCGCAAAGAGTCTGCGCATCTGCAATCGTGTTGTGCAAGCAACTGTATTCGTCAGGCTGGTGGCAAACTTCATCAATCGTAGACCAAATTGCCGCATTAAAACCAAAATTGCGCAATTCTGCGCCAACAGTTCCGCCCCCAATACCGATTGGAACAGCCTCTTTTCCATGTGCGTCCATAATCGCCTGCTTTAATTTTTCAACAACAGGAGCATCCACAGGAGTTGCCGGCGACTGACATTTTTGCGGTTCGCTAATTTCAACCTTTACGCCATATTTTTCTTCAATTTCGCCAACGCGCTTTTTTATTTCCGCACGAACCACGTCCAAAGTGTAGCAAGGCAAAATTCTGCAATCCATATAAAAAACATCATCGCCCGGAATAATATTTACCGTATCAACGTTGGTTTCTTTTTTTGTCGGCTGGAATGTCGATTTTGACGGAGAAAAAAGTTCATCTTCCGCATCAAAGAAGTTTTCGAGGTCATTTAAGCGTAATGCAAGCTCGCAGGCAGCAAGGTGCGCATTTTTTCCTTTTTGAGGCATTGAACCGTGGCTTTGCAAACCAATCGTATGAAGACGCAGCCAGAGAATATTTTTTTCCGCAACCTCAATTGTTTTCCCTTCCGGATCTCCGCCATCAGGAATCAAAATCAAATCATCTCTCTTAAAAAGATCGAGATGTTCTTTCAAAAGAAATTTCATTCCATATTCAGAACCAAATTCTTCGTCAGCCATAAAAAACAATTTTACGGTATATTCAGGCACAATGTTGTTTTTAAGAAGCTCAAGAGCCGCAAGAACACCGCTCACGAGCCCCTGCTGGTTGTCTTCAACGCCGCGGCCGGTAATTTTGTCATTTTTTTCGTCATAAACAACTTTCCAAGGATCAGAATGCCACAACGAAAGATTTCCAGGCGGAACAACGTCCATGTGGGCCATTACAAAAATCGACTGCTCTTTTTTTCCAGGAATCGTAAGCATAAGGTTCGGCCGAACTCCAGAAGAAACACGCGGATCAGGAGCGTCAAACTGTTTAAACTGATTTTCTTTAAAACCGCGTCCAATAAGCCACTTTTTAAGGGCGACGCATTTTTTCGACTCGCCGTCACCACCGCTTTCAGGAGCCATAGCTGGAATCGACGACAAAAGCGTCTGCAATTCAATAATTTCAGGCCTTGTTTTTTCAAGATTTTCTTTTAAAAGTTCAAAATTTTCATTCATAAAAATATCCTAGCACAAAAAAATAGTTTTTCATTAGTTTTTGCCGCGCGCAACTTTTGCACTAACGGCTATCCGAGGCTACGGCGTCTAACGCGCCTTCGGTGCTTTGCACCCGCTTTTGCGGCCTCTGCTATCCGGCGCCATTTTACGCAAGAGAACTTGTATCAATCTTTTTTATAAAAAAATCCATATTTATCGCCATAAAAGCTCCGCAATATGCCGTTACAACCGCTCCGACAATCACGTAAAACCAGATTAAGTAGTCCGGATTCTGATTTTTTTCAAGAAAAATGCCCGAAAGCACAAAAAGCAAAATCATCAAAAAACCACTCAAAACCCATCTTACCATCGAAACAGGCTTTAAATTTTCCATCCAAGAAGGGTTTGTTCTTTTTATTGCAGAACTCAAATCAGAATCCTGCGCTTCCGACTTCTGAAAAAGCGGCATTTGAACAATTTTTTCTGCTTTTGAAAGAACTCTTACTTTTGTACGGCATTCTTTACAAAAAATCAAATGCAAAGAATCGTGCAATTCCAGGCGTTCGCCTTTGTCGAGCTCAAAAAAAGAATTCATCACTTTTTCACATTTTTTACTGTTCATAAATTACACCTCGCAGGTTGTCCGCCATAAGTTTTTTTGAACGGAATATGTAAGATTTTATTGTATTTACAGGGAAACCCGTAATTTCAGAAATTTCCTCATATTTTAATCCATGGAAAAAATACATTTCCACACACCTGCCGTAATTTTCCGGCAAAGACAAAACACATTCTCTGATCGTATCAAGTGTGGTTTTCCGGATTTCTTCTTCTTCAGGATTGAGAGCTTTTGACTGCAGCATTTCTTCGTTTGCAAGCGGAACATATTCCTGCCGGCGCGTAACCGAATTTACAGCAGAATTATATGCAATTTTTGTAATCCAAGTGGCAAAACTCGACCTGTAGTTAAATTTTGAAAGATTCATATAAACCTTAACAAAAACTTCCTGCACAAAGTCGTCAGTATCATCAGAATTTCTAAAAAAACTCATTCCAAGCGCGACAACTCTTTTTTTATACAGTTTTATAAGCGTCTGAAAAGCCTTTTCGTTTCCGCTCAAAGTTTCTTTTATTAAAAATTCATCACGCTTATTTATGAGTAATCTTTCAATGCCGTTAAGAGTTTTTCCTGCCATGAATATGACTATTTTTTAATTTATTCCCAGTCGTTCACCTTATAAAAAATTATTGCGCAAATTCCAATCGAAAAAGGAATCAATCCGCCTAGCAGAGATATGGAAATCCCGCCAAGCAAGGCAAAAACCACAGTCAGCATAAAACCAATTCCGGTCAGCAAAAGGCCAATTAAAAGTGAATACGCTTTTAAATTAAATTTTTCGCGTTTGTAAGTTCCGCTCAAAATCTGTCTGCGCACTTCCAAATGATGCCAAAGCAGCGAAAAAAACACCACGACACCGCCAATTGCAATTCCAACAATCGGAGTAATCGCAATAATAACCTGAGCTGCGCTGCTTATAATTTTTTCTTCCATATTTTACGCCTCCTTCTAAAAACTCCGCGCTAGTAGCAATCCACGGACGGCTAGAATCACAGTTTGTAAAAGCAACACTTGAACAAACTGCAATGATANNGATAAAAATTACAAGGATGTATTTTTTATCATGCCACCTTATTCACGCACAAGAATTCCATCTTCCAAATCTTTTTCGGCCTGAGCCTTTATTTTTGCATGCTGTTTTTTTCCAGTCGCTGTAAGAGGAATTTTTTCTACGATTGCAAAATACCGCGGTCTCTTGTATTTACTGAGCATTTTACTTCCTGCGCAAAATTCATTCAACTCTTTTACAGTAAGAGATGGATCATCTGCAATCACATAGGCACAAACTGACTGTCCGCGCACCTTGTCAGGAACAGATGTTACAATACAGTCTTTTACTTTTTCATTTTCCATAATCGCTTCTTCAATCTGTGTCGGATAAATATTCTCGCCCGAAACAACCATCATATCGTCTTTGCGTCCTTTTACCGTCACAACCCAATCATCGTTCCAAACACCAGTATCGCCTGTATACATCCAGCCCTTGTAAAACTTTTCTTTTGTCATTTCTTCATTGTGATAATAGGAATAAGTTGATTTTGCCGGTGAATGGATTATAATTTCACCTTCTGTTTCGCTGTCTGTAGGAACCAAATCGTCTGGCTCAGCCTTCGACCCGTCAGCAGGCAGGCGGACAACCCTAACCTCGTCGTCTGTGCAGCTTCCGCCAACAGAACCTGCGCCATCAGGAAGATTATACGGACGCAAAAATGAATTCCAGAAAGTTTCTGTAGTTCCATAGCCGTTAAAAATATTTTCTGTCAGGACTGTTCTAAAACGAATGCAGTCAGCACGGCTCAAAGGAGCTCCCATTGTTACAATTCCACGCAAACTGGAAATATCACGAGGACTTTTTTCCTGAGCACGGGTAAGCATTTCTAGATTTGCAGGAGCGCCCATCATAAATGTAATTTTGTATTTTGAACACCAGTCTAGCGAAGTTTGAGGCCTAAACGAACNNATGACAGCGGCGGCTCCTGCATAAAAAACAGGACATACACCGCCAGAATGGCAGCCTCCTCTATGAAACCACGGCGTCATATTCAAAGTAACATCATGAGGATTCATCGGATAATGCATGATAACATCGTGAGCAGAAAGAACTTCGTTAATATCGTTTACAGGAACAAATTTTGGAAGACTTGTTGTTCCGCTCGTACAAAGGCGCAAAACTTCGTCATAGATGTGCGGCCTAAAATCAATTTTTGGCTCATCAATATCAGCATTTTCTACAAAAGATTCGTACGAAATATGACCTTTTGGCAAATCAACGCCTTCAATATTGTCCGCCATAATAAAAAGGCTTGGCTTCCAAAGGCAGATTTTTGCAGCTTCTTCCATCATTTTTACAACGTTCGCAGAATAAACCACCACTTTTGGCTTGTTATGATTTATCAAAAGCGCCATTTCGCCGCTTGCAAGGTTAAAATTTGTCGCAAGAAAAATTGCCCCGATTTTACGAGGGCCTGTGTACATAAAGGCAAATTCTGGAGAATTTCGAAGAGCGCCCATAACAACATCGTCTTTTTTTATTCCAATTTTTTTTAAGGCATTTGCAAGGCGGTTTGCTTCAACATTAAGCTGTTTATAATTCCAGCTGCGGTCTGTATCAGGATCAATTATTGCCGGTCTTTTAGAAAATCTGCGGACATTTCGCATAAAACCGTTAAGCCAAGTATATTCGTGTTCAAAAGTATCCCGGAACATTGAATCATCATAAGTTGTTGCCATTGAATTTTGTGTCCTTATAAATCATAAATTACGCACATAAATACGTTTCCTTTAAATAGACACAAAAAAAAGAAAAAAGTTGCGGACTTTGTTAAAAATTAAAAAAAAATTCTCTCTAAAAATCTTTCTCAAAAAAAATCATTTTCTTAAAAGTGTTGAAGCCTCGACAAAAAAAACACTGCTCAAAATCCGTGCCGTCGCTTTGCTCTTAGGACAATTTTGACTCGCTTTCTTTTTCTTCGTGGCTTCAACCATTTTCCGCTTTGTTTTTCAGCTAATTTTTTAATTTTCCGTTTGCTAGATATGCTTTCCAGGTTGAGTCCAGCAAGGTATGAATGTCGGAATATTCAGGCTCCCAGCCAAGTTTTTCTCTTGCGTAAGCAGAAGTCGCAACAAGCTCTGCAGGATCTCCAGGACGGCGTTCTACAAAATCAGCAGGAATTTCTTTTCCGGTGATTTTTCTTGCTTCTTCAAGCATTTCCTTTACAGAAACCCCAGTTTCGCTTCCAAGATTACAAATCAGACTTTCGTTGTTTTTAGAAATATAATCAAGCGCTTTTACGTGGGCTGCCGCCAAATCCGTTACGTGAACATAATCACGGATACAAGTTCCATCGCGCGTATCGTAGTCAGAACCAAAAACTTTCATTTTTGGACGCATTCCGCAGGCAGTTTCCATAATAACAGGCAAAAGATTGGCAGGATTTTGTTCAAGTCCGCACGGAAAACCTTCAGGATCATAACCCGCAGCGTTAAAATAACGAAGAGCCGCAAATTTCAAACCGCGGAGCTTGTCATACCAGGCCATAATTTCTTCAATATTTAATTTTGTAAATCCGTAGTAGTTTTCAGGATTTTTCGGATGAGCTTCATCAATCGGAAGATACTTTGGCTCTCCAAAAACCGCCGCGCTCGAAGAAAAAACCATATACTTGCAGTTATGCTTTACTGCCGAATTTAAAATATTGATAGTTCCGTTCAGGTTGTTAATTGAATATTTTTCCGGCTCAACCATAGACTCGCCGGCAGCCTTAAAAGCCGCAAGATGAATAAAAGCGTCAAACCCTTGCTCAAAAGCCTTATCCAAATCGCGTTCAATCAGAATATTTCCGTAAATAAAATCATTTTCCTTAAAAAGATTCTGCCGCAATCCCGAAGAAAGGTTATCAAAAACCGTAACTTTGTGCCCATTCTTCATCAACTGTTTTACAACGTGCGAACCAATATAACCGGCTCCGCCAATAACCAAAACTTTCATTTTTGTCTCCGTAATTTTTTTCGGCGGTCCGGCTTTCGCCGTCGCTATGTCCGCCCTTCCGCTTACGCTTCATTGTTTTGTGGCAGTTTCGACAAATCGCAACCGCCACAAAACAACTTCGGGGCTACCAGCGCTACCGCATTTTTTTTCAAAATAGTATAAAACCAAAAAAGAACGCTAGCAAGTGCAGAAAAGTTTTTTAACAAAAATCTAAACCTTAAAAAGTTCAACTTCCTCATTGATTTTTTCAAGAGAAGAGCCAACTCCGTCCGAAAGTCCGTTCAATTTTTCGGCTTCCAGAGTTATTGAGCTTGCAAAACCGGCCATTTCGCTCACAAGCTGGCGCATTTTTGCAGCGCTTTCCTGCAAAGTTCTAGTTTCTGACAAAATAGTGCGGTTGTTTTCCTCAGTTTCGGCAGACGCATTCTTTACAGAATCGGAGCTTTCTTTTAACAAAGCCAAAGTTTCGCTTATCTGGCTTGAACCTTGCTTCTGCACTTCCATAGTTGAATTTATCGATTTTACAAATCCATCCGTTTTATGAATATTTTCAAAAACCGAATTAAACGCATTTTCAGAATCGCCAGAAACAAAAACAATTTCCGAAATCAAATCTCCAATTGCGCGCAACTGCTCGCCAATAACTTTTGACTGTCCGGAAGAAGTTTCCGAAAGTTTTCTGATTTCATCGGAAACAACAGAAAAACCTTTTCCAGCCTCGCCCGCATGCGCCGCTTCGATGGCTGCATTCATTGCCAAAAGGTTTGTCTGGCTTGCAATCGACGAAATTATTTGGTTTGCGTCCAAAAGTTTTCCAGACTGCGTCTGAATTTCTGCAATTTTTGAATTCATCTGCTTGTGTTTTTCAAGTCCTTTTCCTGCATTTGTCTCAAGATTTACAAAAGCCTGAGAAAGGTTTGAAACAGAATCATTTACAGCATCGATATTTTCAATCATTTGCGAAATACAAGAACCGGCATTTGTCACGCCTTCGTTTTGCTGCAAAATCATTTTTCCGAGAGAGCTTATTTTTAAAGAAATTTGCTCAACGGTTTCCGAAGTTTCGTCTACGCTCGAACCCTGTTCGTTTATCGAAGCCTCAACAGCTCCGATATGACGGTTAATTTCTTCAATAGATTTTACAATTCCCCGGATTGAAGCACGCAGAATTTCGAGAGCACGGCTAAGCTCATCTTTTGAATTCTTGAGGTTTAAAACCATTTGCTGAAGTTTTCCGACAAAAACATTAAATCCGTTCTCTATATCCAAAATCAATTTAGATTTTACACCAGACTCGCTTGAATGAAGTCTTTTTGTCAAATCAGCATCGCTAGAAGCAAAATCTCCAACAGCCTTATTCAACGCTCTAAGCGGCAGCAAAAAGTGCCTTGCTGTCATCAACCCCCAAAGAGCAAGCGCAAAAATCAAGACAATTGCAACAGGAAAAGCTGCACATGGCAACGCAGTTTTTAAATTATACGGAACAAAAAGCGCCATTTGCCAGTCAACCGACGGAATAGGCGCTACAACAAACGCTCCGCTCCTGCTCTTAAAAAAAAGCTCGCCTGTCGAAAACATATACTTTTGGTCAAGCGCAGGAACCGTTTCTGAAATTTTCGTCTTGTTTTCCAAAAGTTTTGTGTCGGCAGCGCCTGTAATTTCTCCGTTTTTATTGTAAAAAAACATTTGATACTTGTGTTCGAGATTTTGATACATCATATCGACAAAGTCAGAAAGGTCAACTCCAGTTCCGACAAGGCCAATTCCTTTGCCAAAACTGTCGCGCACAATCGCATCAACCCAAAGCATGGATTTTTTAAGCGCAATGTCGTAACTCACCATAAAAGTGTAGTCGTCTTTTAATTCAAGGCAAGTCGGAAACCATGAATTTGCAGGATCGGATTTATCAAGAGTGTAAAGAACCTTTCCGTTAGAATAATAAAGCAGGTCGTTGTCAGAAATAGAAAATGAATTTTTTCCCTTAAACATTTCCTGATAAGAATGAATTTCTTCGGCAGCACGTTCAGAAAGTTCTCGGTCAGAAGGATTTTCCATATAAGCAGAAATTAAAGGCGATTTTGCCATTTGAGTTGCGAGCAAAAGCTGACCGTCAAGATTGGAAGAAAACTCCAATTCTTTGATTCTGGCAACCTGCATTAAAGACGATTCTGTTTTCGAAAAGAAAACAAATCTTGTTCCAGCAACAACAAAAAAAACGGCAAAAATCACAAGCAAACAAAAAATTAAACATTTAAAAACTGAAGAACAACTTTTTTTCATAAAAAACTCCCCATTTAGACTATAGAAATATTTTAATCCATAAAAAAAATTCTGTCAGATTTTTTTATGTTTTTTGTCTTCAGTTTGTTTTTTGTTAATCTTCTTCCGAACTAATTAAAATTTTTCCAGAGCTTCGGCCGCTTCCATCCACTGAAGATTCAATTCTTCGAGCTTTTCTGCAAGTTCATCGATTTTTTTCTGAACGGATTTTGCTTTTTCACCATTTGCATAGACTTCCGGCTTTGCCATTTGCGCTTCCTGGGCAGATTTTTCTTCTTCAAGCTTTAAAATCTGTTCTTCAAGATTTTTTACGTTTTTTTCGGCACGGCGCCTTTCCGATTCAATTTTTTTTTGCTCTTCCCACGAACGTTTTGTTTCTGTTTTTTCTTCTTTTTGAGAAAATTTTTCCGGCTGAGCAGAAGATTTTAGTTCATCGTTTTGAGAAAATTCACCGCTGGCTTCGCGCTCAAGACGCTCCATATAATATTTGTAATCGCCAGGAAACAGCCTGAACTGCCCCGGTTTTAATTCAAGAACACGAGTGCTTAAATTCTCGATAAATCCGCGGTCATGGCTTACAAAGATAACAGTTCCGCCAAAATCTTTCAGAGCATCAAGAAGGACATCTTTTGAATGCATGTCCAAGTGGTTTGTAGGTTCGTCCAAAATCAAAAAATTTACAGGACGAAGAAGAAGCTTTAAAAGTGCAACGCGCGCTTTTTCGCCGCCAGAAAGAACATCAAGACTTTTATGGACATCGTCTCCCCGAAACAAAAAGGCACCGAGCATATCGCGAATTTTGGGAATAAGTTCCAAAGGAGCTTCGCTTTCTACAGTATCCAGAACAGATGCGCTGCCCTTTAGCGTTTCGGCATTGTCCTGGCTAAAATATCCGATTTTTACTCCGCTTCCAAGTTTTACTTCGCCCGAAAAATTAGAATCCTCTCCGGCTATTATTCGCAAGAGAGTTGATTTTCCAGCGCCGTTATGTCCGGCAACAACCAAACGCTCACCGTTTTCGAGAACCAAATCCAAATTTTGAAGAACATTGTGTTCTCCGTCGTAAGATTTTGTAATTTTTGAAAGTGTTGCAACCAGCCGTCCAGAATGCGGGGCTGGAGGAAATTTAAAATGAATTTTTTTCAGGCTTTCAGGAATTACAATCTGTTTTTCGAGAATTTTATCGAGCATTTTCTGACGTTCCTGTGCCTGAGCCGCCTTCGTCGCCTGAACACCGAAGCGATTTATAAATTCCTGAAGGTGCGCAATTTCTGCCTGCTGCTTTTCGTATTCGCGAATTAAAGTTTCGAGTTCGATTTCGCGCACTTTTTCGTAGTGAGTGTAATTTCCAGGATAACGCTTTAATTCGCCGTTAAAAAGTTCATAAACTTCGTTTACGGTATGGTCCAAAAAATAACGGTCATGGCTTACAAGCAAAAATCCGCCTTTGTAGTTGTCTAAGAATTTTTCCAGCCAGCCACGGGCTTCAATATCAAGATAGTTTGTAGGCTCGTCTAAAAGCAGAATATCTGGATTTACCATCAAAGCTTTCCCAAGCGCAATGCGCATCTGCCAGCCGCCGGAAAATTCTTCACAATTTTTATCTAAATCTTCGCGGCTAAAACCAAGACCTGCCAAAACCTGCTCCGCCATAACCTGACGGCGATTCCATCCGCTTTCTTCAAGCTCGGTCAAAATAGCATCGTGCCGTTCCAAAAGGAGTTTTTCGTTTCCTTCGCCGTTTTTTAGTTTGTCGCCGATTTTTTCCATTTCGGCCTGAAGCTCATATCCAAAACCAAAAGCCTTGTCTGCTTCTTCACGCAGAGAACAACCGTGGTGAGTAAGTCCGCTCTGAGGAAGATATGCAATTCTGGCGTCTTTTTGCGCAACGCGCTGACCGCCGTCTGGCTGAACAAGGCCTGCCATAACTTTTATGAGCGTGGATTTTCCGCTTCCGTTTGCTCCAGTAAGAGCGACTTTTGAGCCTGCCTGCAAGTTCACAGAAACATTTTTTAAAATATCACGGTCTCCAAAAGCAAGGGAAACCTGAGAAAACTGAACAAATGCCATTTATTTTTCCAAATTAGTGATTTTTGCTAAAGTACATAACAAGAGGAGAAGAGCCACGGGCCGTAACAAGATTTCCGCGGACTGTCGCTTTTTTTGCATCTTCAAGACGCAAGCCTTCCGGATCTTTTTTATAGAAAAAACTTACATCTTCGTCCATTCCTTCAAACGAGAATGTCAAAATTCCGTCAAATTCTTTCTTTAACTGATTGCTCAAATAATATTTGACAGAAACTTTTATATTTCCATGCGCACTGTTCGAAATTACGCCTGGAACAAGCAGCTTAAAATTGTTCCAGACAGCAGTATTGTCTTCGCTAAAAATAATTGTTCCGTAGTTTGAACTGTGATAGACAGGACCTTCATCCACAAAACTCTTAATTTCAAGATTTCGTCTTTCAATTTCTGTTTCGATTGCAGCCTGAACATTTTGAGAAAGCGCAATAAAATTCTCGCTTTTAAGTTTTCCGTCAGTGTCCATATATTGAACGGTAAGCGAATTTTTTCCGATTAAAGTGATGTAAATTCCGTGGCCATCGAGCTGATACGCGCCGTCCTCGTTCTTTTTGATTTTTGTATAAGTCCACTTTTTGTCGAGGTTTTCTGTGCGCAGGGTTGCTGTAAAAGTTAAAGTTTCGCCTTCTTTTGCAACTTTTGGAACAGGAATTTTTTCCGGAATTTCCACTTCCATCTGTTCGCCCGGATTTTCGTCCAAAGGCAAATCTGAAGGCTCTTCCGGTGATTTTTCCGGATATTTCCATTCAACCTGTCCAAAATCAAATCCAAAACTTTCGTCCATTTTTGACAAATCCAGACGGCCGCTCGAAAGCATTGATTTATATTCTTCTGGATACCATTTTTTTGAAAAAGCGGCTGTAAGCTCTTCGTCGATTTTTTCTTCTTCTACTTCGGTTTTTACAGCAATCTGGTTTTCTGTGCGTTCAAAAAGATTGAGATTGTATGAATAGCACCAGCCTTCAGTTCCAGTTCCGGTTAAAACGCGGAGCCATTCGCCGGGAAGCTCTCCATGGCCGTTTGTAGGTTTTACGCCTTTTCCCTGATACAAAACACGGATTACTTCGTTTTTGCGAAGACGGTAAACCTGTTTTGAGCCGTTTTCTGTTCCAGAGCGAATCGGAAGTCCGTCGAGTTTTACGTTTGCATAAGTATGTTCGTAATTGGAATAGCGGGCAGCAAGTTTTTCGGTTTTTGACTTGCTCTGAGGCTCGGAAATCTGCCAGAGAGGAATTTCGACTTTGTGTGTATTTTCAAGTCCCATAATGATATAAGAATGGGAAATGTTTGATTTTACATAAACTTTTACAATCTGTCCTTCGTGGACTCCAGCTTCCGGGTTATTCCAAAGAACAAGTGAGTAGCCGAGTTTTCCACAACCAGTAAAAAGAATTAAATTTAAAAGTCCCGACAATAAAAATACGATTTTTTTATTCATAGTGTTGAATTATCCCACAATTTTTTTTGAATTTAAAGCCCTGACAGTTCTGGCCTGCACTAGCGATGTGCAAGGCGCGGAGCGTTTCCAAATTTATTTGGAAATGGAGCGTAAGCGGAACCTGGAACGTAGCGGCCCGCACAAGCGGGTAGTGCCCAAATTACGAAAAAAATGATAAAATCAAGCCATTTCTAAATGCTGGAATTTTTTGTTCCGATTGTGCTCTGTTTTTGGGAGGAATTATGGCAGATTATCACGTTTTTGAGGCAGCCCCGGAAGGAACTCCACCGGCGAATTTTGTTCATCTGCACGTTCACTCGGATTATTCGCTTTTGGACAGCTGTGCAAAACTTGACGACCTTGTTGCAAAGGCAAAACGCCTTAATATGCCGGCACTTGCGCTGACTGACCACGGAAATATGTTCGGTGCGCTCAATTTTGAAAAACTCTGCCATGTAAACGGCATAAATCCAATTGTCGGCGAAGAATTTTACGTTGCATACGGAAGCCATCTCGAAAAAAACGATGTTCCTTATTCGCACAAAGGAGAGGACGGAGACCGGCAGGCTCACTATTTTCACCTGATTCTTTTGTGCAAAAACCAGAAAGGCTACGAAAATTTGAGCTGGCTTTCGTCGATTGCTTATCAGGAAGGACTTTATTACGGAAAACCAAGAATCGACTTTGAACTTTTAGAAAAATATCACGAAGGTTTAATCTGCTGTTCTGCCTGCATTGCCGGAGAATTGCCGCAGCTGCTTCTTGCGGGCAGGGAAAGCGAAGCCGAAGAACTCGCCTTAAAATACAAAAATCTCTTTGGTCCTGACCATTACTACATTGAATTGCAGGATCACGGTCTTGAAGACCAGAAAACTGTCAATAAAATGCTGATTGCAATGGCGCGAAAACTCGATATTCCGCTCGTCGTTACAAACGATATTCACTATATCGAAAAAGAAGACTGGGAAGCTCAGGACTGTCTGCGATGCATTGGCTTTAAGAAAAATATGAACGAACCGCACCAGACAATGGGCGCTGAAAAACACGAATGGTATTTTAAGACAGAACAGGAAATGCGACAGCTTTTTCCAGACTGCCCCGATGCCTACGAAAATACAGTAAAAATTGCGAATATGTGCAATTTGACTATTAAACAGTATAAAACGCAGGAATTAAAAGAATGTCTTCCGCGGTTTGAGCTTCCAAAAGAATTCCAGACGCATGGCGACGAATACACAAAAAACCAGGACGATTACATGCGTCATCTTGTAGAAGAAGGTTTGAGAAAACGGTATCCGAAAATTACGCCGACAATCCGCCAACGCGCCGAATACGAACTTGGAATTATTTTTAAAATGGGTTTTTCGGGCTACTTTTTAATAGTATGGGAATTTATCAACTGGTCAAAATCAACATGGGACAATGTAAACAACCGCGAAAAACCGTATATTCCGATTGGACCGGGACGAGGTTCGGGAGCAGGCTCTCTTGTTGCCTATTCGCTTGGAATTACGGACATTGACCCTTTCCGTTTTAAACTGATTTTTGAACGATTTTTGAATCCTGAACGCGTTTCAATGCCGGATTTTGACGTTGATATGGATTTCGACTACAGGCAGGATATAATCCAGCATACACGCGATTTGTACGGCGATCCGCAGGTTGGACACATTGTTACTTTTGGAACATTAAAACCAAAAAACTGCATTGCCGATGTTGGACGCACGCTTGGAATTTCTCTTGCAGAAGTAAATATGCTTAAGTCGAAGGTTTCCGAAAACTTAAAGGCAAAACTCAAAAACTGCTTTGACCCTCCTAATGAAAAATTTCCGGACGGAGGACAGCTTGCAGAATTCCGCCACGATCCTCGTTACGAAAAACTCTTCGATCTCGCGCTAAAACTCGAAGGCTGCAAACGAAACACAGGCCTGCACGCTTCGGGAATGGTAATCGGCTTGACCGCTCTTCCAAACTGGGCACCGGTTTTTAAAGATTCAAAAACGGGCGAAGTCGGCGTTCAATACACAATGGACATTATAGAGCCTTGCGGACTTGTAAAATTCGACTATCTTGGACTCAAAACACTTTCGCTCATACGCTACGCAGAAGACATCATCAACAAGCACAAAAAGCCTGGCGAAAAAAAATTTATCTGTGCAGAAGTAAGCGAAACCGACAAAAAAACATTCGATCTTTTTAAACGTGGCGACTCGGTTGCAGTATTCCAGTTTGAATCTCCTGGAATGCAAAAAATTCTGCGCCAATTCCAGCCGGAAAAAATCGAAGACCTTGTAGCATTAAACGCGCTCTACCGTCCGGGTCCACTGCAGTTTATTCCAAACTACATAGACGGAAAATGGAAGCCGGAAACAATTCACTATCCTGACCCTTGCCTTGAGCCGATTTTGAAAGAAACTTACGGCGTTATGGTTTATCAGGAGCAAATTATGCAGGTTTCGCAGAGAATTGCGGGGTTCTCGCTCGGCGGCGCAGATATGCTCCGTCGTGCCATGGGAAAAAAGAAACCTGAAGTTATGATGGGAAAAAAAGTTGAATTTGAAGAAGGAGCAATAAAACAAGGCTTTACAAAAGAACACGCCGACGAAATTTTCGACATAATGGTTCCGTTTGCAGGCTACGGATTTAACAAATCTCATGCGGCGGCATATTCAGTTCTCGCATACAGAACAGGCTGGCTAAAGGCAAATTGCCCGGCAGAATTTATGGCGGCGAACCTTACAAACGAAATCACATCGACAGACGGACTTCCAGTCTACATTGCAGAAGCACGAAGGATGGGGCTTCAAGTTGATCCGCCAGACGTAAACCGCTCAGACTCAAATTTCGATGTTGTAGACGGGCACATCGTCTTTGGATTCCGCGGAATAAAAGGCATGGGAAACTCAGCCGCAAATGCAATCGTAAAAGAACGCACCCAGAACGGTCCGTTCAAAACCTTCATGGACTTTCTTGAACGAATGATAACCGTAAAAGAAGACATTATCGACGAAGAAAGCGGTCAGAAAAAAGGCGAAAAACTTGCCATCAACAAAAAAGCTGTCGAAGTTTTAATAAAATGCGGAGGATTCGACAACCTCGACCAAAACCGTCCGACCCTCATTGCAAACCTCGACTCTGCCTGGGCATATACCGAAAAAAAAGTTTCCGGAGGAAGCGACGGACAAATCAGCCTTTTTGAAAACACAGGCGAAAAAGAATTTGCCGACTACAAATTTGAAGCAATTCCAGATTCAACAAAAATGGAAAAACTAAATATGGAAAAAGAACTCATTGGCTGTTACGTTTCCGGACATCCTCTCGATGACTACCAGAAAGCCTGCGAAAAAGCGACACTCAACTCACAGAATATAATCCGCGAATCAAAGGCCGCAAAAAGCCAGCACGCAGCGGCAATCGAATCCGGCGCAAAACCGTGGCAGCTCAAAAACACCGAAAAAGAATACGTTGCGATTGGAATGATTACAGAACTGCGCTCAATCATCACAAAAAACCAAACAACAATGGCATTTGCAAAATTGCAGGATTATACAGGCACAATCGATTTAACATTTTTTTCAAAAATCTGGGAACAGCTGTCTTCAAAAATCGAAAACGACAAAGTCTATGCATTCCGCGGACGGCTCGACACAAGGCCAGACCGGGAAGAACCATCGTTTATAATCGAAGCCCTCGAAGACCCAGAAATGCTCAAAAACCGTGCAATTCAGGAAATCCACATTCAGCTGGACGACGGGTTTAAGGAAGAGCAGCAAATTTTCAATTTAAAAGAGTTTTTATTTGGAAATTCTGGCAGTTGTTCAGTATATTTTCATATAAATGCAGGCGAAAGTTCTTATACAATAAAAGCAAACACACAACTTTCCGCCCCGGGCACAAACGAATTTTTGGAAAAAGTAAAATCAATGTCGTTCGTAAAAGACGCGTGGCTTTTCTAAAAATTCGGGCGTCCCGGCTTACGCCGTCGGATGTTCCGCCACTTGCTGCGCGCGGTGCTTCGCACTGCCTTCGGCATGGCTCCACCCCCTGACGCAAATTTGGAGAGAACGGCAGGGTATTTCGCCATCCGTAGCGATTTTGAAGGTAGAAATAAGATAAAAACAGCCGAAAATTGCGTCTGTTTTTATCTTTAAAAAGTTTGCGTTGCAAA
>NZ_DLLH01000051.1:0-15406 GCF_002476655.1 Treponema sp. UBA7567 | reverse complement strand
ATGCGCCAGGAACACGGAAGGCGGCGAAGCCGGTGCAAAGCACCGAGGGCACCGAAGCCTGTAGTACTCCGGCCCGCAAAAGCGGGTGGCGCCCTAAAAAAAACGGCGACCGATGCACTTTTGACTGTGCTCAATCACCGTTTAACGTCAAACCGCTAGTTTTTTAACTATTTGTCGTTTTGAAGGGCATCGTAGCCTGTTTCGCCTGTGCGGATTTTTACAACGCCTGTCACATCGCTTATGAAGATTTTTCCGTCGCCAATGTGTCCTGTGTAAAGGGCTTTGCGTGCCGCTTCGATAACCGTGTCTACCGGAACTTTGCTGATTACGGTTTCAACCTTGATTTTTGGAAGAAGGTTGATTTCGACTGGAGCGCCACGGTAATATTCGCTTGCTCCTTTTTGCATTCCGCAGCCCATTACATTGCTTACAGTCATGCCGGTTATTCCAATTTCGTTCATCGCGGCCTTGAGCCTTTCAAACTTGTTCTGGCGTGTAACAATTACGACCTTGTGCGCTATTGCTTCTTTTGAAGCTGTGCCGGAAACTGGAACGCTGAGAGACGGAATTTCGATGCCAGCATTCTCTGCTTCTTCGACTTCTTCTGTCGAATAAGTTGTCGCAAATCCCGCGTATCCTGAATCAAGTCCGTGCTCGAGCTTGTCAAGACCGACAATTTCCTCTTCCGCTGTAACGCGAAGCCCGAAAATTTTCTTGATGACTGTGAACAAAATCGTGATTGTGACAACAGTCCAAGCGATTGTTGAAATCATTCCGAGAAGTTGAAGACCGAGGCACTCAAATCCACCGCCGTAAAAAAGTCCTGCAAGCTGCTCGCCAGCCTTATTTGCAATTGAATATCCAGGAACTGCCGGGTTTGCAAAAAGCCCTACAGCGATTGTTCCCCAAATTCCGTTAAAACAGTGAACTGCAACTGCTCCGACAGGATCGTCAACATGAAGTTTGTAGTCCAAAAGCCATACGCCAAATACAACCAGAAGACCTGCGACAATTCCGATTATTGAAGCGCCAAGAGCGTCCGCGACATCACAAGGAGCAGTGATTGCAACAAGACCTGCCAATGAAGCGTTCAAGCACATTGAAACATCAGGCTTTCCGTATTTAATCCAAGTGAAAATCATACAGGTAACAGTCGCAACTGCCGGAGCGATTGTTGTGGCAACGAAGATTGAACCGAGCTGGGCAACAGAAGTCGCAGCCGCACCGTTAAATCCGTACCAACCCAACCAAAGGATAAATACACCGAGCGCGCCGATTGGAATATTGTGGCCTGGGAACGCGTGAACCTCAGTCACTTTTCCGCTCTTGTCGCGTGTAAATTTTCCGATGCGAGGACCGACCATTGCAGCTCCAATCAGAGCGCAGATTCCGCCGACCATATGAATACAGTTAGAGCCTGCAAAATCGTGGAACCCAAGCTGCGCGAGCCAGCCGCCACCCCAAGTCCAGTGCGCTTCAATAGGATAGATTACCGCAGAAATCACAGCGGAATAGACGCAGTAAGAAAGGAACTTTGTGCGCTCCGCCATTGCGCCGGAAACGATTGTCGCTGTTGTCGCGCAGAATACAAGATTGAACACAAAGCCTGACCAGTCAAAATTGCCGTAATCTGTAAAAATCTGCCAGTTCGGCTTTCCAATCAAGCCGAAAAGCGCGTTTTCGCCCAAGAAAAGTCCGAATCCAATCAAAATAAACACCACAGTTCCAATGCAGAAGTCCATCAGGTTTTTCATGATGATGTTGCCCGTATTTTTCGCACGGGTAAAACCTGTTTCAACCATTGCAAATCCGGCCTGCATCCAAAATACGAGGGCGGCGCCTAAAAGAAACCAAACGCCCCACAAGTCGCTAGAAACCGACTTTACCGCTTCCATTAGTGCAGCTGAATCCATAAATTACCTCCAAAAAAAAATTCAAAAAAAAGCGCGCGGACAGTCCGGCTAAAAAACGAACAAAATCCGCACGCCATTGTGCTTAAAACAATACTTTTACTGCCGTGCTATGCGACAGCATTTGTTACAATAAAATAAGAATTATGGAGAGGGGAAAAGCCTTTCCCCTGCGCCGCACTTTGTCGCTTTGCTCCGCCGTTGCGCCGACACCCCATTCTCCTAGGGGCTTTGCCCCTAAAACCCCAGTGGTTACACTCTAAAAAGCAAGTCCTCGTAGCTTGGGAACGGCTTGTATTCCTCGCCCAAAAGCGGCTCGATTTTGTCTGCTACAGAGCGAGCTTCTTCCATTGCAGGTTTTACTGTATCGGCATAAGCCTTTGCGACTGCAAGCGCATTTCCTGCTTTTTCAGCTTTTTCGTGCGCTTTTTCGAGTGACTCTGCCTTTTCGGAAAGTTCATCAACGAGAACATCGAGCTCAGAAAGAACCTTTGTTTCTGCTGTGGCTTTTGCGCCTGGAACAACCGATTTGAGTTCACTTACAGTCTTTGAAACCGCCGAAATGTATTTGTAAGCCGCCGGAAGAATATCTTTTGAAATCATCTCAAGCATTGTGTTCACTTCGATGTTCAAAATCTGCGCATATTTTTCGAGCTTAATCTCGTAATGGCTTTCCATCTCGTCTTTTGTGTAAACGCCCATCTCTGTAAAGAGCTTAACGTTTTTTGCGTCAAGATAATGCTCAACTGCATCAGGAGTCGTCTTCAGTTCAAGGAGACCGCGTTTTTTTGCTTCAACTTTCCATGATTCATCGTAGCCATTTCCGTTAAATACGATTCTCCAGTGAGCTTTTACTTCGCGCGCAATCAAAGAATTAAGAGCTTTTTCAAAATCCGAAGCGCTTTCGAGTTCGTCCGCAAATGTTTTTAGAACGTCTGCAACAATTGCATCGAGAGTTGTATTTGGTCCGGCAATTGAAAGGCTTGAACCGACAGAACGGAATTCAAATTTGTTTCCAGTAAACGCGAACGGAGAAGTTCTGTTGCGGTCTGTTGAATCCTTTGGAATTGAAGGAAGAACATCAACTCCAATCGTCATTTTTTCATTTTTGTCCGAAGTGTAAGGTTTTCCGTCTTTGATTGCTTCAAGAACTTTATACAGTTCGTCTCCAAGATAAACGGAGATGATTGCTGGCGGCGCCTCGTTCGCTCCAAGACGGTGGTCATTTCCAGCACTTGCAACGGAGATTCTAAGCAAGTCCTGGTTTTCGTCAACCGCCTTCAAGATTGCAGTCAGGAACAAGAGGAACTGAGCGTTCGACTCAGGCGTTTTTCCAGGCTCAAGAAGGTTCTCGCCCTCGTTTGTTGACATTGACCAGTTGTTGTGTTTTCCAGAGCCGTTCAATCCAGCGAATGGCTTTTCATGAAGAAGACATTCAAGTCCGTGGCGTTTTGCGACTTTCTTCATAACTTCCATTGTGAGCTGGTTCTGGTCAACAGAAAGGTTTGTTGTCGAGAAAATCGGAGCCATCTCGTGCTGAGCCGGAGCAACCTCGTTATGCTCTGTCTTTGAAAGAACGCCGTACTTCCACAAAGTGTCATTCAAGTCTTCCATATATTCAACGATTCTCGGATTGAGAGCCGCAAAATACTGGTCGTCCATTTCCTGTCCTTTTGAAGGCTTAGCTCCAAAAAGAGTGCGTCCTGTCATGCGCAAGTCCTTGCGCTCTGAATAAAGCTTGTGGTCAACGATAAAATATTCCTGCTCAGGACCTACAGTTGTCGCAACATGGCTTACTTCTTTTCCAAAAAGTTTAAGGATTCTTTTTGCCTGCTTGTCCAACGCTTCCATAGAACGCAAAAGCGGAGTTTTCTTGTCCAAAGCCTCGCCTGTGTAAGAACAGAACGCAGTCGGAATACAAAGCGTGTGCTCCTTAATAAAAGGATAAGAAGTTGGATCCCATACTGTGTATCCGCGGGCTTCGAAAGTCGCTCGGTGTCCTCCGCTCGGGAATGAAGAAGCGTCAGGCTCGCCTTTTACAAGCTCTTTTCCGGAGAACGACATTATTACAGTTCCATCGTCCTGCGGATTTATGAAAGAATCGTGTTTTTCTGCCGTAATTCCTGTCAAAGGCTGAAACCAGTGAGTGTAATGTGTCGCGCCTTTTTCAATCGCCCATTCTTTCATTGCGTGAGCCACAACATTTGCAACGTCAAGCGGAAGCGGCGCGCCGTCATCAAGAGTTTTCTTGAGAGCCTTGAATGTTTCTTTCGGCAGGCGGTCTTTCATTGTTTTCTGGTTAAAAACCAGACTGCCAAAAACTTCTGGTACATTTGCTGTCATATAGTCCTCCAAAAGTAAAAAAGACACCGCAATTTATCAGGGAGGGAGAGTCCCATGAAAAATCACGACGTCTTTGTCTTTAAAATAAAAAAGCCGCAGAAAGTTCAACCCTTTTCTGCGGCTTCATTGCCTTTTGATATTTGAGTTATACCGCGACAGCGAAAAAGTGTCAATCAGATTTTGTAAAAAAAATAATTTTTTTTACATCGTGCACAATTTTTTAATTTTTTTTGTGCATTGCGATATTTTCATATAACCTTCACCAATTGACAATAAATACAGATAGTTTTATTGTATTCAACGGAATATATGAGCAAGGGCGTTCATTACTGTTAAGGAAGTATCGCAGATTATTTCTGAAAATTTGAATTTTTAGATGTTTTCTGTTTTGTTCTTTAATAAGCAATGGCGCTTTTTTTTTTGCCCTAAAAGGTAGAATAAAAAATGAAAAAAGCATTCTTGATTTTGGCAGATGGAACGGTTTTTGAAGGAAATTCCATCGGCGCTGCTGGCTCTGTAATCGGAGAAACGGTTTTTACAACCGGAATGACCGGTTACCTCGAAACTCTTACCGACCCAAGTTATTACGGTCAGATTGTTACCCAGACTTTTCCGTTAATCGGTAACTATGGAATGATTCCGGAAGACTACGAAAGCAAAAAATGTCATATTCGTGGCTACATTGTCCGGGAACTTTGCGAAAAGCCTTCAAATTTTCGTTGCAAACTGACTCTCGATGATTTTTTAAAGCAACAAAATATAATCGGGATTTGCGGAATTGACACCAGAAAACTTACAAAGATTTTGCGGGAAGCTGGAGTTATGAACGGAATGATTGTTACCGCAGAAACCTGTCCTCAAATTGATAAAAACCTTCTTTCAAAAATAAAATCCTACCAAATTGTTGATGCTGTAAAAAATGTTCAAAACAGCATGATTTTAGAACCGCTCAAAAATGCAGTCGAGCCGGAAAAAACTTCATTTTACACAAAAGACTTTGCAGACGGAAAAGGAAAAACCGTAGCGCTTTTTGATTTTGGCGCAAAGGCGAATATCGAACGTGAACTTGAACGGCGCGGCTGCACTGTAAAAGTTGTTCCTTACGACACAACAGCCGAGCAAATAAAGACGATGAATGTTGATGGAATAATGCTTAGCAACGGTCCTGGAGATCCTGCGGAAAATGTCGGAGTAATTACAGAAATAAAAAAACTCTGCGAATACGGTAAAATTCCGATTTTTGGAATTTGTCTTGGACACCAGATGCTCGCTCTTGCGAACGGCGCTGAAACAGAAAAATTAAAATACGGACACCGTGGCGGAAACCATCCTGTAAAGGATTTGCAAAGCGGAAGAGTTTATATTTCCAGCCAGAACCACGGCTATGCGGTAAAAAACGAAACTATTCCAAAAAATGCAGAACTGAGTTTTATAAACTGCAACGACGGAACTTGCGAAGGCATTGCATATAAAAATATTCCTGCCTTTAGCGTGCAGTTTCATCCAGAAGCATGCGGCGGTCCGCACGACACAAACTTTTTGTTTGACAGTTTTATAAAGATGATAAATGCGTTAGGGGCTGGAAGGGTGCCGGAGGCAAACCGCTAAAAGCGGGTCGGAGCGAAAGCGTAGCCCTGCAAGACCCGCCCGAACGCCCGAAAAAGTAAAAAACTGATGGAGATAAAAAAATGCCATTGAACAAAAATATACACAAGGTAATGATTATTGGTTCCGGACCGATTGTAATTGGCCAGGCAGCGGAATTTGACTATGCCGGAAACCAGGCTTGCAAGGCTCTTAAGGCTCAAGGGCTTGAAGTTGTTCTGGTAAACTCAAATCCTGCAACTTTAATGACCGACCACGTTATGGCTGACGAAATTTATCTTGAACCGCTCAATGTTGAAACTTTGCAGAGAATTATCGAAAAAGAAAAACCAGATTCGCTGCTTTCGACGCTTGGCGGTCAGACTGGACTTACTTTGAGCATGGAACTTGCAAAGTCGGGATTTTTGGAAAGCCATGGAGTACAGCTTTTAGGCGCGCGTCCGCTTACGATTGACAAGGCTGAAGACCGGCAAATGTTCAAGGATACGATGGAAGCAATTGGAGAACCTTGCATTCCTTCAAAAGTTGTGACTGATTACGATGATGCTCTTGATTTTGCAAAAAATAAAATCGGCTTTCCTGTTATAATCCGTCCGGCTTTTACTTTGGGCGGAACTGGCGGCGGAATTGCATATAACGAAAAAGAATTTGACGAAATTGCCCACAACGGACTTCATCGCTCGCCAATTCACCAAATTTTGGTTGAAAAATGTATTTCCGGCTGGAAAGAAGTTGAATTTGAAGTTATGCGCGACCATGCTGGCAACGTTCTTACTGTCTGCTCAATGGAAAATTTTGATCCGGTTGGCGTTCACACTGGAGATTCGATTGTAATTGCTCCGACCGTAACCCTGGCCGACAAAGAATATCAGATGCTCCGTTCGGCAGCCTTGAATATAATTTCTGCCCTTGAAATCGAAGGCGGCTGCAACTGTCAGTTTGCGCTCAATCCGGAAACTTTTGAATACGCTGTAATCGAAGTAAATCCGCGTGTAAGCCGCTCTTCTGCGCTAGCTTCAAAGGCAACTGGCTACCCGATTGCAAAAGTTGCGGCTCTAATCGCCGTTGGCTACAATCTTGATGAAATTCCGAACTTTGTAACAGGAAAGACAAAGGCTTGCTTTGAGCCGGTTTTGGATTATGTTGTTGTAAAAGTTCCAAAATTTCCTTTTGAAAAATTTGTTTATGCCGCAAGAAAACTTGGCACGCAGATGAAGGCGACTGGCGAAGTTATGGCTATCGGCCAGAATTTTGAAGAAGCGATTTTAAAGGCAGTCCGTGGCGCTGAACTTGGCGTAAAAGACTTAAATCTTGCCGTTTTTGCAAAAGAAAACGAAGAAAAAATCCGCGAAAGAGTCGGAAAATGCACAGATCAAAGAATTTTTGCAATCTATCAGGCTTTAAAACGCAAAATAATGAGCGTGGACGAAATTCACGAAGTTACAAAAATTGATGAATGGTTTTTATACAAGCTCGAAAATATTGCCGAAGCCGAAAAAAAAGCCGTTGCAAATTCCGCGCCGGCGGTTCATGCTCCAATGCTCTACACTCCAGCTTCTTTCAAAATGGTAGACACCTGCGCCGGCGAGTTCAGCGCGGAATCTCCGTATTTTTATTCGACAACTGGCGGAGAAAACGAGGCGGAAAAATTCCTTGAAGGACTTGAAAAAGAAGGCAAACGCAGCAAAAAAGGAACGATTATTGTTTTGGGTTCCGGGCCGATCCGAATCGGACAAGGAATTGAATTCGACTATGCTTCGGTTCAGTGCGTATGGTCGCTCAAAAAACTCGGCTACGAAGTTGCAATCATAAATAACAATCCGGAAACAGTCTCGACAGACTTTGACACTGCCGACCGCCTTTATTTTGAACCGCTCACTCCTGTCGACGTTATGAATGTAATCAAAGTCGAAAAACCAGTCGGCGTTGTAGTTGCATTTGGCGGACAGACTGCCATCAAGCTTACAAAATACCTTGACGGCCAGGGAATCCGCATTCTCGGAACAAGCGCAGATGGAATTGACCTTGCAGAAGACAGGGAACGTTTTGAAGAGCTTTGCGAAAGACTGCACGTAAACCGTCCGAAAGGTCAGACTGTCTTTACAGAAGTTGAAGCTCTGGAAGCAGCCGCCCGCCTTACCTATCCTGTTTTGATGCGTCCAAGTTACGTTCTTGGCGGACAGAATATGATTATTGCGAGGACAAATGCCGACATCAAGGAATACATGAAAATCATTCTTGCGCAGGGAATTACAAATCCTGTTTTGATTGACAAATACATGGAAGGAACAGAACTTGAAGTCGACTGCATTTGCGACGGCGAAGATGTTTTGATTCCAGGAATTATGGAACACATCGAGAGAACAGGAATCCACTCAGGAGATTCAATCGCAGTTTATCCTGCCTGGAACTTTACGGACGAAATGACAAAAACCGTTGTAGAAAAATCGCGCGACATGGCTTTAGCCCTTGGAACTCAGGGACTTGTAAATATTCAGTGGCTTTTTTACAACGGTCAGCTGAATATTATCGAAGCAAATCCTCGTTCTTCGCGGACAGTTCCTTATTTGAGCAAAGTTACAGGAATTCCAATGGTTGAACTTGCTACCCGTGCAATGCTCGGCGAAAAAGTACGCGACATGGGTTACGGAACAGGACTTTACAGAAAACCTGATTATTACGCTGTAAAAGTTCCAGTATTCAGTTTTGAAAAACTTATGGACGTGGACACTCACCTTGGACCGGAGATGAAGTCAACCGGAGAAGTTTTGGGAATTGCAAAAACACGCGAAGAAGCGATTTTTAAGGGAATGGTTGCGGCAGGCTGGAAGATGATTCATCCTGCGCTTGCAAAAAAAGGCGAACCGACAGGAGTTTTATTCAGTGTAAGAAAGTCTGACAGACCTGAACTGCCGGCGCTTGCAAAAAAATACAGCGATTTAGGCTTTACTCTCTATGCAACAGAAGGAAATGCCGACACAATCGAACGTTCAGGAATGAAAGTAACAAAAGTGAATAAAGTTCACGAAAATTACAAAGAAAACGTAATGACACTTCTCGAAAGCGGAAAAATTTGCTATGTAATTTCAACTTCCGCAAAAGGGCGGGATCCTTCTTCAGAAAGCGTTCGTCTGCGCCGGCTTGCAGTTGAACACGACATTGACTGTCTGACGGCAATCGACACGGCAAACGCGCTTGCAGATTCACTTTCGGGAAAATTTACGAATTTAAATACAACTTTGGTTGATATAAACAAGCTGCTTCATTAGTTGAGAATTTTGTTCTAGCAAAAATATCTCGCAGACAAATTCTGCATTTTTTTTGACGGACAGAAAACTAGCGAACTTGAAAAAAAAAGCCTTTAGTATTATTATTCAAGGCGGAAATATTGGTTGACGAAGAAGTCGCAGACACAGTTCCGTTTTTTAGCTGAATTGTTGTCGGCGGCTTTTTTTATTTTTAAGATTTTATCAAGAGGTTTTGTATGTCAAAATTCATTTTTGTGACCGGCGGAGTTGTAAGCGGTTTAGGAAAAGGAATCACAGCCGCAAGCTTGGGCCGGCTTTTAAAATGCCGCGGTTTAAAAATTGCATCTCAAAAACTAGATCCTTATATGAACATTGATCCTGGAACGATGAGTCCGTTTCAGCACGGCGAAGTTTTTGTTACAGATGACGGAGCAGAAACCGACCTTGATTTGGGCCATTACGAACGTTTTATCGATGAAAATTTAAACAAATATTCAAATTTGACTTCCGGCAGAGTTTACTGGAACGTTTTGAACAAAGAACGCCAGGGCGAATATCTCGGTCAGACAGTGCAAATTATTCCTCACGTAACAAACGAAATCAAAGATTTTATTTTAAAAAATGCGCAGGTAAGCGGCGCGGACGTTTCTATCGTAGAAATTGGAGGAACAATCGGAGACATCGAAAGCCAGCCATTTTTAGAGGCAATCCGCCAGCTTTCGACAGAAGTTGGACGCAAAAACTGCCTTTTTATTCACGTTTGTTTGGTTCCGTACATTTCCGGAAGTGATGAATACAAATCTAAGCCGACTCAGCACTCTGTAAAAGAACTCATGGCCGTTGGAATCCATCCTGACCTTATCGTAACACGTTCGGACGAAGCAGTTCCCGAAGAAATCCGAAAAAAAATCAGTCTTTTTTGCAATGTTGCGGAAGACTGCGTAATAGACAACAAAACATTGAGTTCGCTTTACGAAGTCCCGCTTATGCTCCACGAACAAAAAATGGACGAAGTTGTCTGCCGCGAACTGGGAATCGAAGGAACAAATTCGAACCTTTCAGAATGGGAAAAAATGGTGAATTCAATTCACTCAAGGAAAGGCGAAATTCAAATTGCGCTTGTCGGAAAATACGTAAAACTCCACGATTCATATTTGAGCATTGTCGAAAGTTTGAATCACGCCTCTTTTGTTGTCGGCCGAAAATTAAAAATAAAATGGGTTGATTCTGACAGCGTAACAGACGAAACTGCCCCGGAAATTTTTAAAGACTGCGCAGGAATAATTCTTCCGGGCGGATTTGGAAACCGAGGAATTGAGGGCATGATCACTTCTGCGAGATTTGCCAGAACCCACAAAATGCCATATTTTGGAATCTGTCTTGGAATGCAAATCGCCGTAATTGAATTTGCGCGCGATGTTTTGAATTTTAGCGATGCCAACAGCCGCGAATTTGACGAACAGTGTGAACATGCCGTAATTGACTTGATGAAAGACCAGGAAGGCGTAATTATGGGCGGAACAATGCGCCTCGGAAAGTATCCTTGCAAAATTCAAAAAGGAACAATCCTCGAAAAAGCATACAAATCGAATTTAATTGAAGAACGGCACAGACACCGCTACGAGTTTAACAATTCATACCGCGAACAAATGCAAAAAGCAGGCCTAGTAATTGGAGGAACAAGCCCGGACGACAAAATCGTAGAAACGGTCGAACTTTTCGAAAAAGAGCATCCATTTTTTGTGGGAGTACAGTTCCATCCAGAATTTAAGTCCCGTCCAAACCACGCAGGTCCGCTTTTTGTTGAATTTTTAAAAGCGTGCTTTTAACGTTCAACGAAAAACTCTACGCCGGATGCGAAAAGCGCCAGTTGGCACGACAGTGCCAATGAGGGCTACCGAACTTGAAGCAGCCGGTTAGACGCTGGTTTGCCGTCCATTTCTTTTTCTGCTAGAATATTTGAACTTATGGAAAATTCAGGAAAAATCATTGTTTATACGGACGGCGGATGCCACGGAAATCCCGGTCCTGGAGGCTGGGCCTGCGTAATCATTGCAGAAGGCGAAGCCCGTCAGTTAAGCGGCGGCGACAAATTAACCACAAACAACAAAATGGAGCTTACGGCGGCGATTAACGCGCTTTCGGCGATTTACAACACAGAAAGGCTTCGGAGCTGCCCTATTCAACTGAATATTGACAGTCAGTACGTAAAAAACGGAATTACAGGCTGGATTTTTGGCTGGAAAAAAAACGGCTGGAAAACTGCTGCAAAAAAACCGGTTTTAAACCGCGAGCTTTGGGAAAAACTCGATTCTCTCAATTCCCTCTTAAACGTCGAATGGAACTGGGTTAAAGGGCATGCAGGAGTTGAATACAATGAAGTTTGCGACAGTCTTTGCCAGAACGAAATTTCAAAGTTTGAATAGTTCTGTCAGGCTTTTTTATTTTTTCCAAAGGCAAGTCTTGCGAGCATCATAAGTCCGCGGAAACAAAGTTCAACAGCCATTGCAAACCAGATTCCTTTTAGAGCGTAATTTTTTACTAGAATAAAACTCAGGCTCAACCGCACAACCCACAGACTAAAAAGATTTAAAATGCTTGGAACGAAAGTGTCGCCTTTTCCGCGGAGCGCGCCCATTGCAACAATGCTCGCTCCAAAAAGAGGTTCCGCAAAAAGTTCAATTCTGAGCACTTCTACCGAAAGAGCTCGGATTGCAGGGTCTGGCGTTATAAACTTAAAAATGAGCGGACAGGCAAAATACATGGCAAGACCGCTCACCGTCATCAAAAAAATTCCGTAAAAAACAGTAATCCAGCTGAACGAACAAACCAAATCCCGTCTTTTTGCGCCAAAACTCTGGCCGACAAGAGTTGTAGCCGCCTCCGAAATTCCGTACCCTGGCATATAGCATNNCAAAGGCTTTCGGCAGTCGTTGCAAAAGAATTTGCGGCAAGACTTACAGCGCCCAAAGGAGAAACAATTCTCGTAACAACAACAAGCGCACCGCTAAAGGCAGAACTTTCCAAGGCAACAGGCGCAGCAAGCTTAACAGCCTTTTTTATCACGTTTTCGTCAAAAAAAAATCCTTTATATCCGGAAAATTTCAAATATTCAGACTTAAAAAGAGTAAAATACAAAAAAAGCAAGGCGACGCTCAAGGCAGAGCACGCAGAACCAAGAGCCGCGCCTTTTACGCCAAGATTAAAAACAAAAATAAAAAGAAAATTAAACACAATGTCCAAAAAACACATCAAGGCATTTAAAATACCAGGAAGCTTCATATTTCCAGAACACTGCTGCATTCCGCCAAGCAAATAAACAATTTCGTAAAAAGGAGCGGAAAGACAAAAAATCAAAAAATACCAAAAAGCGTCATTATAAATCTCATCGCTTGCGCCAAGCCACAAAGGCAGTTTAAAGCTTATTCCAGCTCCAAGCAAAAGCAAAAACAGGCTAAAGCAAATGCAGGTCAAAAGCGCATTAAAAAGCAAATTTTTTGCTTTAGATTTTTCTCCAGCGCCGACAAGATGCGCCATTTGAACCGTAAATCCAATGCAAAGAGCATGCAAAAGGCTTCCCCAAACCCAAGTCGAAGAAGCAACCAGCCCTATACTCGCCGACTGACGCGCTCCCAAAAACCCAACCATTGCGGCGTCAATATACTGCATCAAAATCGACGACAACTGCGCCATCATTCCGGGAATACTCAAATGCCAGACAAAACCAATCTGCTTCTTAAGAGAAACGGCAGAATTCCGGTTCAAAACCTCTGACAAATCAAAATTTTTGTCCATAAAAACATTTTAGATTTTTTAACCGAACAAAACAACCTTATTCAAAAAACAAAAAAACAGGACGGCATTTTGCGCTCAAACCGGTGTTTCGCAGTTCCGCTCCCGCTCCATTGCAAGACTTCTTGCAACGCTTTGCGCTGCTACACCCCGGCGTAAGCAAAACCGAAAAACAAAAGTCTTCCGGCTTTGTTTTATTTCTGAGTTTCCGGATCTCCTAAGCGAACATTGTATTCAACGAAAAACAAAAGTCTTCCGGCTTTGTTTTATTTCTCCTTAGTCCTGAAAAAGCGGAGTAGAAAGGTAACGGTCTCCAGTATCTGGCAAAAGAACAACAATATTCTTTCCCTTGTTTTCTGGACGTTTTGCAAGCTCAATCGCAGCCCAGGCAGCCGCTCCCGAAGAAATTCCGACAAGAACGCCTTCTTTTTTACCGATCAATTTGCCGGTTGCAAAAGCATCTTCGTTTGAGACGGTAATAACTTCGTCATAAATTTTTGTATCAAGAACATCTGGAACAAATCCTGCGCCAATTCCCTGAATTTTATGAGGACCTGCAACCCCTGTCGAAAGCACTGCAGAAGTTTTTGGCTCAACTGCAACAATTTTTACATCGGGATTCTTTGACTTAAGGAATTTTCCAGTTCCTGTAATAGTTCCGCCAGTTCCTACCCCAGCAACAAAAATGTCTACTTTTCCGTCTGTGTCGTTCCAAATTTCAGGGCCAGTAGATTCAAAATGAGCCTTTGGATTTGCAGGATTTACAAACTGACCGGCAATAAAACTGTTTGGAGTATTTGCCTTGATTTCTTCAGCCTTTGCAATTGCACCCTTCATTCCCTTTGAACCGTCAGAAAGCACAAGCTCTGCACCATAAGCTTTCATAAGCTGGCGGCGCTCAACAGACATTGTTTCCGGCATTACGATTACAATTTTATAACCGCGGGCTGCCGCGACAGAAGCAAGTCCAATTCCTGTATTTCCAGAAGTCGGCTCAATAATTGTCGAGTCTTTTGTAAGGATTCCTTTTGATTCAGCTTCGTCAAGCATTGCCTTTGCAATGCGGTCTTTTACAGAACCTGCCGGATTAAAATATTCAAGTTTTGCCAGAATTTTTGCTCCAAGCGAGTTTTCTGATTCGATATGCGACAGTTCAAGAAGCGGTGTATGCCCAATAAGCTGGTCTGCCGAAGTGTAAATGTTTGCCATAATTCTTCCTCCAAAAAGATTATTACCTAGTTGTTTGATAGGTTTAATTGATGTTTAATTTATAATCCGTATTACCTACTTTGTCAATAGGTAATACGTTTTTTTTGTAAAAAAATTGGCTTCACCTGCAAAAAAGGCAAAGCCAATTCAATTTTCTGTTCTTTAATCGTCTTCTTCTTTTTCCGATTCCAGAATTTCTTCATCAATTCCCGACGAATTGCGCATATACTGCAAATAGGAAATTCCTTCATCATTGCATTTTCTCATCAAGTCCAATTCTTTTGTTCCAAGTTCCAGCGCGTAGGCAAGTTCCATATATTTTTCGCACTCGCCTTTTTCTCCAAGTTCATACAAAAACTGCGAATAATACGTGTAGACCATATATTTTTCGCCAGGAGTCCGCGCACCTTTTATACCGTTTTTGTAAAACTGTCTTGCTTTTTTATTTGAACCGATTGGAGGCGGGGCATAAAAATTCCAATTCCCTAGGCAAGCATTTGCCGACGCCATAAATTCATCTTTTTTTAGCGCCTTTTTGTGCCAGTCTTTTACCTTAAATCCCCAGTAAAAAGTTGCCGCAATTGAACGCGTCATATAGTAACTTGTAACATCGGCGGTCGAAACATAAAACCACTTGCTCAACTGGTCTTCGCTGCGCTTTTGCATCAATTCAAGGCACTCGTTCATCCGTTTTTTCATATTTTTGCGCAATTGGACGCGATTTTCCCTTGTTAAAACTCTCGCGTATGCTTCCATAAAATATAAATTTGAAAGAATCTGCTTTTCCTGCTCAAAATCTTTCGCAACAGCAGGAAGCACAATCATAGTTTCGTCTTCAATTTTTTTTATGATTTCGACAGCAGCAAGGTCATCGTTCGATTTTAATTCGACACGAAGCGTAACAAATTCATCAATTTTTTTCTGACAAAAATCAGAAATTTCATTTTCTGCAAAACAAGCGGCGGCAAGAGCAAAGATTGCAGCGCAAAAACAAAATTTTTTCATATTTTAAATTGTAAAAATAGCAAGACCGGTTTACAGCAAAATAAAATACTGCATTCGGGCAAAAAACTAAAAATGTTTTCCAGACTCCGACAAAAAAAGCCTCCAAAAAAGGCAATCAGAGGCTTCGAATAAATTTACTCAAATAAATAACATAAGTCCACAAAAAAAAGTTACATATTACAAAAGCATAATCTTAGCCCCGATCGTTGCGGAAAGACCGGAATGGAGCGCCTCGCGGAATGAGGACTTGCAGCAAGAGCGGGTCGCGTGTGGAAGGAACGTGCTCCGTGTTTA
>NZ_DLLH01000039.1:17559-20403 GCF_002476655.1 Treponema sp. UBA7567 | reverse complement strand
TAAAGCATATATCGATGAAGATTTTAAAAGTAGAATTTTGAAAGAAAACGAAATAGCAAACGGAAAAGTAGGAAGCTGGTTAGATACACTCTGTGATACAAATAATTTTGTTGTTAATACAGATGGAATTTTAGGAAGTGATGTTGCAATATGGAGTCCTTATCGAAGAGATATTCGAAAAATAAAACTTACCAATTCGACTATAATTCTCACAAGTGGTTATCCATCATTAGATTCAGATGGATTAAAAATATCATTAATGCCAACTTTTGGATTTGTTCCTGGAGATACAATTGAAGTTGATAATTCAATAATTGATATTGGTACAAGAGATGAGAGTGAAGCTTTGAAAAATATCGCTCAATTTATGGATAGAGATGGAAATTATATAATTTATCAAATCGATATAAATTTAGAAAATAGAGGAAGTAATTTTAGCTATAATTTAGAGTGTAAAGCTAAATCACTTTGGTCTAATATTTTAGGAGGTTTAAATAATGCCAAATGATGTTAGGAGACAAGGAACTAGAGGAATATCTAAAAATGATGATTTAGAAGTATTATTAGCATTAAAAAGAAATATATTACGTGATTTAAAAGTTGCAAGTTTAGGAATAGTTAAATCAATTAAAGATAATATAATTAAAGTTAACTTATTTCCAACTTACACAAATGAAAGTGAAATAACAATTGATTGTTATTGTTTGAAAAATTTAGAAATAAATAAAGACAATGTTGTTTTAGTTTTATTTTTAGACAGAAATTTTATTCAACGTTTCTATATCAACAGAATATTTTCTGTAATATAATAAAAATATAATAATAAACCTTAAAAATTGCAATTTTTTTGATATAAGGTAATAAAGTTATGAAAAAATGTATAGTTTTAATGGGAATAAAACATTGCGGAAAATCAACACAGGCAAATTTTTTGTCAGAATATTTTAAAATTCCTTCTTTTGATACAGATGATTTGATTTTTGAATTAACCGGAAAAACTCCACGCCAAATTTACACAGAACTTGGAGAAGAAGGTTTTAAAACTGCAGAAAAAAACGCGTGTCTTGAATTAAAGAACCGCCTTGAAAAAATTCAGCAGACTGAAAATTCAAAAAAATACATTGCTGTCGCAGCAACTGGCGGCGGAATTTGCAATAATGCCGAAGCAATAAAAATTTTAAGTGAAATTGGAATTCTTGTTTTTTTGAATGCCGATGAACATATAGCTGCAAACCGCATTGTAAAGGAAGTAAAAATTGATGTAGATGGAAAACTTTCTAATCTTCCAGCATACATTGCAAAAGAAAATCCGCGCACAATAAACGATGTACGGGAAAGTTTTCATAGATTTTATGTTGAACGGCAGAAAATTTATCGTTCAAGTTGCAATATTTCTGTTGATATGAAAAATGCGCCAAAAAACGAAAACCGCGACTCGATTATAGAGTCGCTTTCAAAAACAGAATAAAGGCTTAGAAACTATTCTTCGCAGCCGCCACAATTTTCGCAGCCACCGTTGCTGCATCCGCCGCCACAACCACCGCAACTTCCGCCGCAGCCACCACAACCTTCTGCTGTGTATGGAGCAATTTCTTCTTCAGTTGCATCGCGAACGTCAACAACTTCAACATCAAAATGCAAGTTTTTGCCGGCAAGCTCATGGTTTGAATCGATTGTAATATTTTCTGGCGTAACTTTTGTAACTGTAACGAGCATTGCCCCGGTTGGAGTGTCTGCCTGAAATTTTTGACCAACTTCGATTTCTACGCTTGTGTCAAAACGGTCGCGTGGAACTTCTACGACATATTCCTGTCTGTATTCGCCATAACCGTCTTTTGGCTCAATTATTGCGGAAAATTTGTCGCCCTTTTCGCGGTTTTCAAGCTCACGTTCCATTCCAGGAATAAGCATTCCTACTCCGTGCAAATATTCAAGAGCTTCTTTTCCTTCAGAAGAATCGATTATGTTTCCATCGTCGTCTTTGAGAGTGTAATGGATTTTTACCATTTTATTCTTTTCGATTTTCATGATTTTTCCTTAAAAGATTATTTTTTGTGGGTTACTATTATACAAAAGATTTAATGCGCTGGCAAATATTGCAATGCAGTTTATTTCGTACTCTGCCCATAACTGCGAAATTTTGGTGTGATTAAAAGTTATAAGAGCCTTTATGTTTTCGCTTGTTCCTAAAATGCATTGCGCTGTAGATTTTATGCCGGAAAGTTCCATTTCCTGTCTGAAATTTGAATTGTTTTTAAGTGTGCTTTCAATAAAACTGTTTGTAAAATAATTCTTGCCATTGAGGAGCTTTTTAAATTCGTTGCTTTTTGCGTAATTTGCGTTTTGATGATTAACAAGTTTTTTTCCGAGAGAAAATTTGGCCTTTAAATCATCTCCGGTAAAAACTGTTATGTTGTCCAGATTAAATGTTTCTTTTAAGTGAATTAAAATTCTTTCAACAGTCTTTTTTGGAGCAACCACAATATCCTGCACAAATTCTGCCATGTATTTTAATTCCTGAACTTCGCGGTCAGCATATTTTACAATATCGTTTGCTTGAACAGATTTTCGGAAAAGTTCTGCATGCAAGTCGTTGCGGAAAAATACATATCTGTTCCGGCCTTTGTCTTTTGCCCGATAAAGTCCAAAATCCGCCTTTTTAAAAAGTTCATTGTAAGATTTTCCGTTTTTAGGAAAAACTGCGCAGCCAATCGAACAGGAAATTGAAATATCGTCGAATTTCCCAGCAAATTCATTTTTGATTTTTAAGAGAATCGAATGTAAAAAACCGCGTAAAATCGTTTCATTTTCCATTCCGTAAGAAACAATTAAAAATTCATCTCC
>NZ_DLLH01000039.1:1254-17531 GCF_002476655.1 Treponema sp. UBA7567 | reverse complement strand
TCTTTTAGAATTTCTCCAGTTCTCGAAAGAACCTTGTCGCCTGCCAAATGTCCAAAAGTGTCGTTTACAGATTTAAAATGGTCTAGATCCATAATTACAAGCGCTGAATTTTCTTTTTTGTGCTCTTCAAAAATTCTTTTTGCATACGTTGTAATTGTTTCTTTGTTAAAAAGTTTTGTGAGAGAATCTGTGTGCAGCTGCTCAATAACGTATTTTTGCTGGCGGAATTGTTCGGCATTTTCTTTAAGGATAATTCTTCCTATAACCGTCAATTCCCCGTTAGAAACAAAACGAATTCCCAAAAAATGAAGGTTTTCGAGAATTTCCGGGTTATTTGTGCGGATTGAAGTGTAAAAACTTGCATTTATTTCTTTTGGACAGGTTTTTACTTTTTCAATAAAATTTAAAAAGGCCGATTCTTGATTTTCTGGAATAAATTTTTGCTCAAGACAGTATTTTTTCCATTCATCAATATCACATTCGTAAAGGACATTTTTTTTATTGTTGTAAAATTGCGTAATTTTTATAGAATTGTCATTTTCATGATAAGAAAAAGTGCAGTCGTTTTGAATGCTTAGCGCATAAACAAGTTCGTCTGTGTCGTTATTTTGTTTTTTTATGAATTTTATGCACTGTTCAATATCAATCATTTTGAGACAGACTGATTTTTGTCCTTTAAAAATGCTGTCGTATGCCGTAACAAAATTTGTTTTTAAGGTGCGATAATTTTTTTTGAATTTTAAAAGCTTGTATTTGTTCTGCTTATTTTCTGAAAGAAGAAACTTTTTTAGTGAACTTAAACTGCCTGTTCCAGTAAAATCATCGACTGTCTTTATGTCGTGGCCTACGGCATCAAAATAGACATAAAATTCACGGTTTGCATCGAGAATTTCAAATTTCTCATTAAGATATACGCATTTTATGTCTACTTTATTATTCATTTTAAACTCCGCGTTAACAGTGAGCCAAAGGATGCCTCTTTTTTGTCCGTATTTTAATTTTACATGTTGTTATAAAAAACGATTTTCTATGCCATTGCCGCGAGCTTGTGCTCAAGCGCAACAATTCTCTGGTGCAGATAATGGTCTACGGCATATTTTTCCAGAATTCCGAGGGGCTTTCCGTCTTTATCCACAATGCTGATTGCATCAGTGTCGTAGTCATCAAAAAGTTTATATGTCTCTGGAAGCGGAGTATCCGGAGTGCAGGTTAGAGCCGGCTTGTCCATAATATCCATCGAAAGCATATAGCTTCCCATTTCGCCGATTTGCATGGCTTCTTTTATGTGCTCAATGCTTATCTGGCCGGCAATTTTTCCGTCTGAACCGCGGACTGCATAATTCATATTTGAATGTTGGCTGAATGAATTGATGATTTGTCCGACCATGTCAGTTTCGTTTACAATCGCATAATTGTCTGGTGAACAGATTTTTTCGCCGTCAACTTCTACGTCTTTTACAAAAGTCGTCTTTATTAAATCTTCGGCCGTCACGTCCAAGCCGGCTTCTCCGGCTTTTGTGATTCCATAGCGGACACAGATTGGCCCGATTATCTGAACGATAAATGTTGTTGCCGTAATAATCAGCATTATTTCGCCGCCGATTGTATCTGCAAAATCACGGCCTGCCGATGTGCTTAAACCGATTGCAACTCCAGCTTGGCTCAAAAGACAGTACGGAAGATATTTGCGGACTGTATCTGGAGCTTTTGTAATATGCGCTCCGAGTTTTGAACCGATTGTTTTTCCTAATGTTCTTCCTCCAATGTAGAGAATCGCGATTAAGATAAAAAGCGGTTTTAACTGCCAGACGTTGAGTTTTGCGCCTACGTTTACAAAGAAAAGGACATAAATAGGCGGAGTGTATTTGTCTACAAGCTTGAACATATTTTTGACTTTTGGAAGCGAAAAGTTCGTAACGTAAAAGCCGATTGTCATTGCCGTCATAATGTGGTCAAATTTTAACAAAACAGATCCAGCGGTAAAGTGGGCGAGAGAGCAGATTCCTGTCGAAAGGAACAAAAGTCCAAGACTGAAGCCCAAAACCCTGGCGTCGTCGCTCATCATTCCTGTAATGATTTTTGTAAGAATAAATCCGATTATAAGTCCCAATGCGATTGAACCGAAAATTTCAAAAGCAATTGAACCCAGCTGTGCAAAAACTGGAACTGAACGTCCTTCGAGGAGAGGGGAGGCTATTGCGGTTGCGATTGTGTATGCAATAAGGGCAAAACCGTCGTCCATTGCAACAATGCCGAGTGTTGTCGTTGTTACAGGACCTTTTGTTCTGTATTCTTTAAGAACATCGGTTGTTGCTGCCGGAGCTGTTGCCGTACAGATTGCGCCGAGCAAAAGTCCAAGGCTGAGAGAATAAGTTGCATTTTTTGTAATTATAAAAGTTGCGCCTCCTACGAGAACTGCAACGACAAAAAACGGAACAGTTGTTTCTCCGAGAAGAATCCCGATGAACTGCTTGCCGTATTTTTTTATAACGTCAATTTTGAGCTCTGCGCCGACCAAAAAACCGATAAGCGAAAGTGCGATTGTGTTGATTGGATCGAGAGAATTTATAAGTTTATCTCCGAGAATTTTAAATCCAGAGGAACCGATTATGATTCCGATTACGATGTAACCGACAACCTGCGGAATTTTGAGTTTTTGAAAAAGTCTTCCGCCAAAGGAACCAAAAAAAATCATCAATCCTAAAAGGAATACGATTTGACCGCCCTGCAAGTTTAGAAAGTGCATTTGCGCAGGAAGAACGCCAGCCAATGGATTTTGCATAATTTACCTCAGTTTTTTATTATAGTGAATTGATGAAGATTGTGCAAAATAACGGACAAGGGGCTGGAGCACCGCCAAAGGCGTCGTTTTGCGCAGCAAAATGATGGAGCGCGTAGACGCGTAAGTGCGCAAGACCCGGTTTTTGCGAAGCAAAAATGGCCCCTTACTTAAAAAGTTCTCTTACGGTTTGTGCCGGAGTGATTTCGTAGTACAAAAATCCGTACATTGCGGCGGCTCCGATGAGTTTTCGGCCGTATTCGCGTGTTTCCTGGAATGGAAGCGTTTCTAAAAACAAATCCATGCTCATTTTTGGAGGGCGTTTCCAGCGGCGGACATTTGTGAGTCCTGCGTTGTATGCAAAAAGCGCGGAGAGGATTGATTTATTTTCTGAGCGTTCAATAAGGTTTGCAAAATAATGGCTTCCAAGGCGAATATTTGTCTGAGGGTCAAGAATGTTGTAATCTGCAGGCAATTTTAGTTTTCGGGCTTCGTCTGCGGCGGTCGAAGGCATAAGCTGGGTTAAACCGCGTGCTCCTGCTGAGCTTCCTGCTTTTTCGTCAAAAAAACTTTCGCTTCGGATTAAAGCGTACAAAACTGGCTCTGAAATTTTGTTTTCGGCACAGGCGGCTTCGACAAAATTTGAATAAAATCTTGGAAAATTTAATTCTAAAAGTTCGTAAGGAATTTTTCCTGACCAAAAAGTTTTTGTTCTGGCGGCAATTCTTAGGCTTTGAACGGAATAACTGCTGTCAAATTTTCCACATTCGTTTAAAAAACGGCTTGCCTGAATGTTTGCGTCCATGCTCAAAACGGTTCTGTCTTTTAGCCACTGCGGATAAATTTTTTGAGGAAAGCCGTAGGCGGCGTAGCCTGCGAGCAAAACTTGAGAGTCCTTGTCTTCTGTAAAAGTTTTTTCGGTTCCGCCGGAACATAAAATGTCTGTCACATAGGTTTTGTCTACAATATTCATTCTCTCGATTGCGCAGACTTTGTAGTAAAGGCTTGAATTTCCGCTCAAAACGCGGGTGTAGGCGGCAACGGCTTCTTTTGTTTTTGGAGCGCCGTCAGTTTCGCCGTAGCCTTCTTCTAAAATTCTGCCGGAAATGTATGCGTATTTGCAGGCGGTTTCTTCTGAAGCGTGGCTGTCAATAAGTTTCCAGACGTTGTAAAAATCCTGCCATTTTTCGTGTCTTAAAAGGAGAACTGAAAAATTGTCAAAAAAATCGTCAAACCAGGCTCTGTTGTAAATCCGTTCAGAATATTTTTTTAAGGTTGATATTATTTCATCGGTCGATATTCTAAGCTGCATATTCAAAAGGTACCAAAGCGCGTTGTCGAACCGTTCGTTGTCGGTTGTGCAGTCGAGAGCGGATTTAAAACGCTGGGCAGCTTTTTCTTGGAAACGTCCAGCTCTGTCGTAAAGCCTGGCTGCGTAAAAATATGCGCAGTATGCAAGTTCGTAAAGGCTTTGTGCAGAATTTTGCGTTTCGGCTTGAGATAAAAGTTTTCTTGCTTGCAAAACAAAATTTGATGCAAGCGATTCAAAATACTGCGCGCTTGTCTTAAAGTCGCCCGTGCCGTAAAGAGCTGCTTTTCCAATATCGCTCAAAATCTGATAATGCGGCTCAGAATTTTGATTTTTGTAGAGATTTAGAATGTTTTGGATTTCGTTGAATGCAGTCGCATAATTTCTGTTAAAAACCAAAATTCTAAAATTCATAATCTGAATATCTTGCGGCAAATCCTGGGTTTTTGCGGAATTTAAAATATTCTCGGTTTTTGAAGAATTTCTGAGAGATTTTAAGTATTCGCCATAAAAAGTTATATGCGTCTGAGTGAGCGGCCGCGAAGTAAACCATTCAAAAAGCTCATTTTTTAGGCGGGCGTCTTTTTTTTTGAGCAGACTTTTGAGCCTGAGTTCAACGAGTTTTTCCGGGGCGGTTTGCAGTTTTATTTTTGAAGTTGATGAAATTATGCGAGAAAATTCATTCTGCTCAAAGAAAATTTTTGCGCTTGTAAGAAGAGCCTGGTCATCGCCGTATTTTGCTTCGAGAATTTTTGCTGCATGGTTTCGCTCTGTCACGTTTCCGAGCAAGGTTAAATTTTCTGCGGAAAGACGGGCAATTTTTGGGTTTGATTTTTTTGAGCTTTCCTTAAAAAGGCGGATGGCGTTTTTTTCATCATTTTGTTCAAGCGCTTTTAAAGCCATAAAATAAGCGTCATTTTTGCCAAACTGCTTTTTTAAGGACGATGCGCGGGAATCTTTGCAAGAGGAAAAAAGTGTAAGACATAAAAAAGCCACCAGCACAGACCGATGGCTTGAAAATTTCGATTTATTCAAGTTTGCGCTCGACTTATTCAACCGGAATTAAAATATCTGTGCCAGAAATAATCAGGTCAGGATTCTTGATTTTATTATATCTTGCGATTTTTTTATACCGCCATGGATTTTTGTAATAGGCATCTGAAATATCCCACAAAGTGTCGCCCCAGCGGATTCTGTATTTTATGTCTTTTGCTTTTTCGGCAGTTTTCGGAGCTGGAGGAACAGGAACAACAGCTTCCGGTTCAGGAGCAACTACGACAGTGTCTTCGACCGCTTCTGGAGCAGGTTTAGGTTCTGCTGCAATTTCTTCGTTCTGAATGTCCTCCGGTTGAATATCGGAATTCTCTGTTTGAGAATTATTTTCCGACAAAACTTCAATTGGCTCTTTTTCTTTGTGGTTTTTGAGCAAGTTGTATTTTGAAGGAACCACAAAAAGAATAAGCAAGGTTGCAATTACACAAATTATTGCGCATACAACGCAGATAATTACAGGAACGCGGGTTTTCTTTTTAGTTTCTTCTTCATCGTTATAAGAATTGTTTTTCCCGTCTAAAGTTTCTTTGTCGTAAAGATCAGAAAAATCCATTGCCGGACTAGCAGAACTATCTGGAGAATCCAAAGCCGAAGTGTCAAAATCGATTTCGTTGTTGGTTGAATCAAGATTTGTCTCGTTAAAAACAGGATCGTTTTTAAAGGCGGGATCATCAAAATATCCGTTCAAACCCTCAGGTTTTGCCGAATTTTCATTTTCCTGTTTTTTTTCTGTGTTGCTGTCAGCAACAGTTTCGTCAAAATCTGGAAGCTCAAAGTCTTCTGATTTCAAGTCAGAAAAATTGTCATTTTTCAAATCTGCAAAATCATCATCCTTCAAACCGGAAAAATCGTCGTCAGTTTTGGAATCCAAATTGTCTTCTGGAAATTCTGGCAGTTCAAAATTGTCCGCAGCGTCAAAACTATCTGCCTCTTTAGTTTTTTCAGAATTTTCTGGAAAGTCAGGAATTTCAAAATCTTCGGAAACAATATTGCTGTCGTCCGCTTTATTTTGCTCGGCATCTAAAGCGTTGTTTTCCGGTTCAAAAACAGTTTCGTCCGGGCTCGGAGCAATTCCGGCGTTCTGTTCGGTTTCTGTTTTTTCTTCGGCTGGAGCGGCCGCTTTTGCGTCAAAATCCGGTTCATCTTCAGCCTTAAAACCTTCCGCCTGAGGCTCATCGTTTTTAGAATCAGGATCGACTTCCGCAACATCGTTTTCGAGTTCGCTGTCAAAACTGAACGGAACGGTTTCAAATTCGAGTTCTTCCGGTTTTTCAGAGCGGCCGCTTTCTTCGGATTCCGAAAAATCTGAATCTTCGACAGTTTCTGCCGCAAAATCATCTTCAGCAAAAGTCGGTTCGTCAAGCCCGGCAGCAATTTCCGGAATTTCATCAATTTTTGCTTGCTCGGCGCTGTCTTTTTGTTCTTCTGAAAGTTCAAAATTGGCAGGATTTGCGCGTTCAGCGAGCGTTCTGCTTACGAGAGTAACGCTTGTTTCGCTTTGACGGCCAGTTTCTTCATCAATCACTTTTGCATCGAGCTCATTATTTTCGTTCAAGGAAACAGAAAGGTGCAGGTCAGCTTCGCCATTTGGATGCGGAACAAGATTAGAAACTTCCAGAGTATCAACGTATTGAGCGTCTTCCATTGAACCACTTTCAGAACGGTACAAGTCAATCTGAACTTTAGTCTGTCCGTCTTTTACAGTTGTTAAATCGAGCTGGTAAGTTTTTGCAGTTCCCTCTTCAAGAATTGGATAAAAAGAACCGTCTGCAAGTTTAATACCGATTGTTTTCATAAATTACCTCGAAAGAAAAGCGGCCAAAAAAGGCTATTCAATTAGAGTTTCGGCAAAAAAATCAAAAACCAATAGAGATTTAAAATTTTTTTGAGACTTTGGAGCGCAATTTGCTCTCAAACCGGCTCTTACTGCAAGTCCTCCTTCGCTCCGCTCTGTCCGGTCTTTCCGTGCGATCCGGGCTAAGAAAAACTTAAATCTTCCATAAATTATTAGGCTCAATTTCGAGTTTTAAATTTTAGTGTCATTATCGGGCTTGACCCGATAATCCATTGGAAAGATTGCTAATCGAGTTAGCTATGCAAACATCGCGGTGTCAAGCACAGCAATGACAGCCTTGTTGGCATAGGAATAACTGTTTAGCAGCTATTTTTATTAAAACTCGAAATTCGACCTATTATAAAACCGAACATTGATTTTAGCGAAATTTTCTTAAAACAATAATAAATTGTTGCTATTAAGACTTATTACTATTTACAAACAGATTTTTTGTGTTATAATCATTTACAATGACAGTTCGAAACACAAAACAGAGAGATTTGGTTGCAAAACTCATGCAGAATAATTTTTCTCATCCGACTGCCGACGAAATTTACGAAAATGCGAGGTTAGAGAATCCGCATATTAGTCGAGGTACGGTTTACAGAAATTTAAATTTTCTGGCAGAGAGCGGAGCAATTCAAAAAATTGTTGTGCCAAACGGCGCTGATCATTTCGACAGCACTCTTGAAACTCATTATCATTTTGATTGCAACGTTTGCGGAAAAATGTTCGATGTTCCGCGCAATGTTACTTTAGAAATTCATAATGCGGTTGAAGAAATGCAAAAGCAGGGTTTTTCTATTGAAGGGCACAATTTAATTTTTACAGGAATTTGTCCTGAATGTAGAAAAAACGGGCAGAATTGATGGATGTGCTTTTTGGGCGCTTAAAACTTTCAAAAAATTCCATAAAAAAGGAGAAACAGTCAAATGGAAAACATTAAAGGAACACAGACAGAAAAAAATCTTCAGACAGCGTTTGCTGGAGAATCACAGGCAAGAAACAAGTACACTTATTTTGCAAGCAAGGCTCGTAAAGAAGGCTTTGAACAGATTGCAGATATTTTTGAAGAAACTGCGCGCAACGAAAAAGAACATGCAAAAATCTGGTTCAAACTTCTAAATGGCGGCGAAATCGGCACAACTGCAGAAAACTTAAAGGCTGCTGCAGAAGGCGAAAATTATGAATGGACAGATATGTATGCTGATTTTGCAAAAACAGCAAAAGAGGAAGGTTTTGAAAGAATTGCAAAACTTTTCGAAATGGTTGGCGCAATCGAAAAACATCATGAAGAGCGCTATCTCAAACTTTTGAACAACGTTGAAAAAGAACTTGTGTTCAGCAAAGACGGAGATGCAATCTGGCAGTGCGCAAACTGCGGCCATATCGTAGTAGGCAAAAAAGCGCCGGCAGTTTGTCCTGTTTGTGCTCATCCTCAGAGTTTCTTTCAGGTAGAAGCAGTAAACTACTAAAAACTGACAAAAATCCCTGCCAGATTTTCCAAATCAGGCAGGGATTTTATGCATATTTTGCCTAATTTCTGAACGAATGAATCGGAGCTGGAATCCTTCCGCCGCGGTTTATAAATTCCGCGCAGCCGAATTTGCTCACAGGCATTACCGGGCAGCCGCCCAAAAGCCCGCCGAACTCAACCCAGTCGCCAGCCTTTTTTCCCGGTGCTGGAATCAGGCGGACTGCCGTTGTCTTTGAGTTCACCATTCCGATTGCGAATTCATCAGCCATAATTCCGCTGATTGTCGTTGCCGGAGTGTCTCCCGGAATCGCAATCATATCAAGTCCTACAGAACAGACCGTTGTCATCGCCTCTAGCTTTTCAAGGCAGATTGAGCCTTGCTTTACAGCGTTAATCATTCCCTCGTCTTCAGAGACTGGAATAAACGCGCCTGAAAGTCCTCCAACGCTTGTTGAAGCCATTACGCCGCCTTTTTTCACCATGTCTGTGAGCATCGCAAGAGCCGCAGTTGTTCCCGGGCAGCCCGCTCCGTCAAGGCCGATTTCCTCAAGAATACGAGCAACTGAGTCTCCAACTTCCGGAGTCGGGGCAAGGGAAAGGTCGAGAATTCCAAAATCGACTCCAAGACGCTTTGCAGCCTCGCTTCCGACAAGCTGCCCCAGACGCGTGATTTTAAACGCCATCTTCTTGATTCCCTCGGCAAGCTCGTTTATTGGCTTTCCTTTATAGTCTTTTGCCGCCGCAAGAATTACGCCCGGCCCAGAAACTCCGACATTTATAACAGCGTCGCCTTCTCCCGGTCCGTGGAAAGCTCCCGCCATAAACGGATTGTCTTCCGGCGCATTGCAGAAAACAACGAGCTTTGAGCAGCCGTTCACCGCGCAGTCTTTGCTTGCCTCGGAAGTCTTCTTGATGATTTCGCCCATCAGCTTTACAGCGTCCATGTTGATTCCCGACTTTGTCGAGCCGCAGTTCACAGACGAGCAGACAAAGTCAGTTGTCGCCAGAGCTTCCGGAATTGACTCAATCAAGATTCTGTCCGCCGGAGTAATTCCTTTTTGAACGAGAGCCGAAAATCCGCCGATAAAGTTGATTCCAAGTTCCTTTGCGCATTTGTCGAGCGTTTTGCAGTATTCAACGTAGGATTTTGCTCCGCTTGCTCCGGCAATGAGCGAGATTGGCGTTACAGAAACGCGCTTGTTTATGATTGGAACGCCGAATTCCTTTTCAATGTCCTGCCCGACTTTTACAAGATTTCCGGCTTTTCGCATTATTTTTTCATAGATTTTCTGGTTTGCGGCTTTTTCGTCCGAGTCCGCGCAGTCTAAAAGCGAAATTCCCATCGTTATGCAGCGCACATCGAGCTTCTGCTGCATGAACATATTAACGGTCTCCTGAATTTCAACAGGTGTAAAAAGCATATTTCCTCCAAAATAGGGCGTTTCGCCGCTTCGCGCCGCCGGGCTATCCGCGGTTCCGCTTTCGCTCCATTCAAAAATGATGAGATGCAAGCAAGCCGAACGCTATTTTTGAACGGCTCCGCCGCCGCTCCTATCCCTAACGCAAGGTCAATTCTATCTTAAAATGCATTGTTGTTCAAATAAATGTCGTTTTTTCACACTTGACTGTAATGCCTTCAAAAGTATATTATTATTCATACCCTTGGAAACTATAGGAGCTTTTTATGGCAGCAAACAATAAAGAAGAAAAAAAACTTAATCCGTTTGTAGAAGGCGTTCTTGGAGTTGCTTCTCTTGCATTGATTACAGTTGTAGGATTTTTTGTATTCTTCGCATTTGACATTCTTCTCTTGGATTTTGACCCAATCGGAAAACTCGTACAGTTGATTTTCTAATTTTTACTAAAAATCCGTAAGGAACTGAAAATTTGGCAAAAGACCGGCTCATTTTTTGAACCGGTTTTTTTTATTTTACAGAAAATTCACTTCAAAAAAATTACAATATTATTTTTCAATAACGACAAGGTTTCGTTCGCGTTCTTCGCCTTCTTTTGTGTTTTCGGTCAAAAAAGGAACAGTCAGTTTTTCAATTACGTATTTTGGTGAAGATGATTCCAAAGCTTCCATTTCTTCTTTTATTTTTTCGGCTTTTGCCTTGTAAGCCGCAAGTTTTCCGTTATCTTTTAAAATTCTTCGCAAAATTTTGAGCATTTTTTTGTCCAGCGGTCTAAAAGCCCTAAAAACACAAAGATCGAAGCGTTTTTGAGCAAGTCTTTCTGCCTGATTTTCTTCGATCGTAACATTTTCAAGATTCAGTTTTTGTGCACAGGTCAAAAGAAAATTGCATCGTTTTGACATTCTTTCTACAAGCGTAAAATTTAATGACGGAAAAGCGGTTGCCAGCGGAATTCCTGGAAGTCCTGCTCCAGAACCAATGTCCGCGAGCATAAGGTTATTGCAACCGAAAGAAAGTTCTGTTCCGGATTTTTCGACAAGACCGGCGCATAGGGCGGCGACTTTTTCTGCGCCGCTTAAACTGTCCAAAACATGGCGGATTGCAGTTTCGTCGTAGTCTTCTGTATTTATAAGGTCGAATTTTTCGTTAAACTCCAGAAGCGTTTTTATGTAAATGTCCATTTTTTCTTCAAGTTCTGGCAGCGGAAGCGTTTTTATTCCGCAAAAATCGCCTTTTTCAAAACCAAGCTGGACAAGTCCTTCGTGAAGATAATTCATAAAATGCCTCTTTTTGAATAAAAATTTTATTTTATAAAAAAAATAAAATCGAAACCGAAATTTCAGCTTCAGTTTTTACATGCTCAAAAGCAAATCTAGATTTGTTCCGTCTTTTTCCGCTTTTAATGTTACAAGATTTCCTGTCTTGTAGGCGTAAAGTTCACCAAGCTGGCATATTTTATACAGATACGACGAATTGTTTTTTTCTGTCTGAGAAAGCGCCGTCGTTGCGGTAAATTTGTTGCTTCCGTTGGTTGCTCCATCCGCCTTAAACAAAATATAAAAAGTTTCCGAAAGATTTTTTCCGTTTAACTGATATTTGCAGTCGCCGGTCAATAAAAAAGTTCCGTCAACTTGCGGCTCAGAGAAAAAAACAGTCTTGCAGGCAGGTTTTAGATTTTGACCGTTTACTAAAAATCTCAAAATCGACTGATTTTTTTGAGGAACTTTTAAAGCTTCGTTTTGAGAAAAAATTGCCGCATTTTGCGCAGAAGTTCCAATATTGCCATTTCCGATGGCTGCCTTTTTTAAGTTTTCAAGTTCCGAAAGAATTTGCCGTAAATAAATCGAATTTTGTGCGTTCAAAGCCAAATTTTTTGAGGAATTCAGCGAATTTGACGGATTCGTCTGGTTTAGCGAAGAACCGAGAAAAGAAAGTCCAGAATTTTCGCTGGAAAGACCGGAAATTTCTCCCAAAATCCCAAGACTGCTCAAATTTGAGAGGTCGCCTGCTGTAAGATAATTTTTTAATTCGGAAAGTTGAGCGTTTTTGCCAGAAAATGCCACCGCTGTAGAATTTTCTTCGGCTTCCAAATTTTTTGCGTCTGAATTTTCATTTTTTGAAGGAACTGCGTTTTTTGCGCTGGAAACTGCGTTTTTGCGTCCGGTATAAAATTCCTTATTTCCCGGAATATAAAAACCTTTTCCGATTGAAGGCGAAGAAATTGTCGGCATAGAAGTCGAAGGCATCTTCGGCTGAGCCGGAAGTTCCAGATTTTTTTGCGCAGAATTCTCCTGAGCAAAAATTGGATTTTCAACTTTTGCACTGAGAATCAAAATAAATGCGGCAGACAAAAAAACAGTTTTTTTACAGATTTTCAAGGCTTTCTTCCACATATTGCAATCTCTGCTGGAGGGCAGTGATAGTTTTTTCCAGACGATTTTTTTCTTTTTCGAGTTTTTGTCTTGGATCGTCATTTTTGTGCTGTTTCATAAGCTGGGCAACAGTGTCGGCAGGCTTTCCTTCAAGAATCTGCTGTTCAGCAGCCTGACGATCTTCCGATTTTTTTAATGACGCAACTTTTTTCATATTGTCAAAACCGATTGCCGGATTTACTTCCACCATTCCAACTTTTGTAATTTCTTTTGCAGTTGTGCGCGGCAGACACAAAACGCGGTCAAGATAATCCTCGTAACGAATATTTAACTTTTCGCAGAGAGCATGAGCCTGGCTCAAAAGCCTTCCAAATTCCTGCATCAATTTTCCGTTTACTTCTATATAATCGCGACGAATTTTTTCAGTCAATTCCTTTAATTCAGGAGATTCTTCAATCGAAATCTTATAAATTCCAAGACTTTCTGCTTTTTGAAGCAGGGCATGGAATTTAGCCCAAAAAGCCGCATTATGAGCTTTTCCGCCGGCCATAATTTTTCCGCCGCTTTCGGCAAGTTTTTCTTCGTTTACAAGATGGTGAGTATATTCGTGAATCGCCGTATAAATAAGCTGATTGTCTTCCTTAAAATTTTTATTGTGCAGTAAAATTTCTCTTGTTTCCGGGTTGTAAAGTCCGTTTACCCTTGTCGATTCTTTTCCAGTCAAAATTACCTGAAAATCCAGTTCCGTCGGCTGAATTTCCAAAAGTTTTTGTTTAATAGTTTCGTTATCCATAAGTCGAATTATAGTCAAAAAAATTTAATTGGTCATTAAAAAAATGCTCAAGGCTTTCAAAAAACAATTTTTAAATTTTGAATTCCGGGCCATTTTTGCCTTGCAAAAACCGGGCTTTTCGCACTTCCGCGTCTTCGCGCTCCATTGTTTTGCCTTGCAAAACAACGCCTTCGGCGGTGCTACAATCCCTTGTCCAAATTTTGTATTTATTCCAAAAATCCCATCGAATTTAAAATAATGCTTGCCGCAACGGTCGCCGCTGTTTCGGTTCTTAAAATTCTGCAGCCCATCGAGCAGAGCGTAAAATTGTTTTTTTCCAGAAGGTCGCGCTCGTCGTCCGTCCAGCCTCGCTCGCTTCCAATTGCCGCAACAATTTTTGCCGAACCTTCTTTTTCCAAAAAACTGCGCAAACTTTCTTTTGGGCGGCGGTTGTCCAGGGCAATTAGCGAAGTTTCAAATTCTCTGTCGCTTTTTACAAGATTTATTGCTTCCGAAAGCGATTTTGCAACAATCAGTTCAGGAACATGAGTGCTTGCCGCCTGCGCCGTTCCGTCCAGAAGCATTTTGTATGCAGAGCCGTCAGAAACAACGTTTGAGTCAAGATAAGATTTTTCGGTCAATTTAGTTCCAGTCAAAATAACTTTGCGGCATCCAAGACCTGCAACATCGCGCAAAAGCCTTCTTAATTGAATTGGACGCGGAAAACCAATAATCAAACTGAGAGGATAAAGCGGTTTGCCGCGGGTTTTTGGCACAAAAGAAAAACTGATTTGTCCGTCGCCAGAAATTTCTGTAATTTGGGCAATTCCTGCCGCACCGCCAATAATTCCTGCATCAAAAGTGTCGCCAGTCGTTTTGTGCAAAACTTTTATAATATGCTGTGCCCGCTCATCGCTTTTATTTAACGGTTTTGAAATTTCTTCACTCGTAAAAAGACAAATATTCATAAAAATTCCTGGTGTCTAAGAAATCTCTTAGAATGACCTAATTTTAGATTTTTTTTATAGATTTTACAACGAAAAGAAATTTATAATAAACCAAGCTGTTGTTTTGCTTAAAAATTATCAAAAAATCGGAGCGGGCTAATGATGTTGTATAAAAAGAATTTGTTCTTTGTAGTTTTTACAACGCTTTTTCTCGCTTCTTGCGATTTAGATTTAAGTTTAACTGCGGAAGCAACTTCTTCGACAGTTTCTTCTGCAACGTCCTCAACTGTTTCTTGGGATGCTTCTCAGAGCGATATTTTTGAGCTTTCGGCAGATGTAAAAACCGTAAACATTTCAAACGCAGTTTCCGGAAAAACACTTTATTTTGTAAGAAGAAACACCGGTTCGCAAACTATCAGTTCAACAAATACAAGAACTCTGACGGCTTCAAGCCAAAGGCTGGCCGTTTCCAGCACTTCTAGCGATTTTTTAGAATTAGATGAAGAAGTTCAAAATCTTCAAAAAGGTTTTGCCGGCTGCTTTATTCCTGAGCAAATTGATTTAAAAAATTACGCTTCTTCAGCCCGCTCGGTTTCTGTTTTGTCCGAAACTGCAATCAGCGGAAACGTAGGCGAAACAAAAAGAATTTACGTGGACAATAATACCGATATTTCAACTTTCGTTCAAAAATCCGCAACTCTCCGCGCAGTTGGAACTTACTGCTATGTCTGGGTTGTAGACGATTTTTATTCTTCAACTGCCGGCGAAAACAAAGTTGATTCTGCAATTGCTCAAAAATATGCGGACGCCTTTGACAAGATGTATCCTATGATAACAAATGTTTTTGGAAAAGAATCTGATAATATTTATTATGATTCCAGATGGCGCAATATGGAAGATTACAGCAGCACTGGTACAAAAATAAACATTGTTGTTTACGACATTGGAAACGATTATTCCCTTTCCAAGGAAGATAAATGCGGAATTGTCGGATATTTTTATGCAAAAGACTATATTTATAATTATTCAGAAAATGGCGTAACTTCAAATAACGGAAAATATTTTTATATAGATTCCGGATATTCAAATTCGAATTTTGACACTACTATTTCTACTTTGGCGCACGAATTTCAGCACATGGTAAATTATAACCAGAAAACTGTTTCGCACGATCTGACCAGCGGTCAATGGTACAATGAAATGCTCAGCATGCTCTGTGAAGATATGATGCAGAAACATTTGGGAATTGACGACGAAGATTCTCCTAAAGCAAGAACAACAGTTTTTAACGCATATTACTACTATTCTGGAATTAGCGAATACAATTCAAAGAATCAAATTTATTCGTATGCAACTGCATTTTCGTTTGGTTCGTTTATTGCCAGAAATTTTGGCGGAGCGGAACTTGTTCAAAAAATCAGTCAAAATTCTTATGTGGATAACGATTCAATAACAGATGCTGTAAATTCCTTAAATGGCACAAATTACACTTACGATGATTTATTTGAAAAATACTTGCTGGCGCTTTTGGGAAATTCAACTTATACGCACGATAAAGATGCAGAGTGCACGCTCAAATACAATTCAGGCGATTACAGCTTAAATCCTTATGAATATCCAATGACCGCTTACAATATTTTCGATTCTGAATATTCTTTTTCTGTGAATGAAAAAGAATATTATGGACCTGCAATTTTTAACTATAATGCAAAAAGTGTTGATTTAAGACCGGAAAATGGAATTTTAATTCACGGAATAGGAACTTTTTCCGGTTCGAATGTTTCCGTCAGTTTCTCGTCTGGAACAAGCGCGGAAAAAATATATTTGATAATAAAATAAAAAACGGTCGTTTCTCGCTTTGTTGCGAAACAACTTAAAAAGTCAATCCTAAAACTGAAATTTTAATCTTGACTTTTTATGGGAGAAAAACTGAATGAAAAAAATATTTTGTTTTTTGGTCTTTGCATTATTTTTTTGCGGCGCGATTTTTTCTTTTTCAAAAAATGACGGAGCTACAGAAATTGAAGGTTTTATAAAATGGTACGGGAATTCGCCGGTTGATTTTCCGGGAATTGTATGCGATGACGGAAGAATTTTTTCGTTAAAAGTTGCCGACGGAGCAAACTTTGTTTTGGAGGATGTTACAAAGCTTCAGGGAAATAAAATTCATCTGGAAGGAAAAATTGACGAAAACCAAAAAAATGGATTTGAAGTTTTAAAAGACGGAGTTTTTATAATTTCGGCCTTTGAAAAAATATAAAAAGATTTTTAGGTTGAGCGGAGTTTATTTAGCCCAAGCTTCGAGTTTTATGATTTAAT